>JANYFX010000427.1 GCA_025359585.1 Rhizobacter sp.
TGTTGTCGGTGCCGCTGCCGAAATTGGTCCCGGCGCCAATGATGTTCGTATCGCCCTTGCCACCCAGGATGCCCTGCCACTGGATGCCGAAATCCACGCTCTGACTCGGGTCGACCTCGACGATCAGCGACTCGACATAGACCTGCGCGCGGCGCGAATCGAGCTGGTCGATGACGGCACGCAACTGCCGGTACATCGGTTCCGGCGCGGTGATGATCAGCGCGTTGCTCGCAGGATCGGCCTGGACGAAACCGCCGGTCGACGGTCCGGCCGACGTCGACAATGGCGAGGTCGTCTGGGTCGAGGCGCCACCGGTGGTGCTGCTGGTGTTGATCGCCGTCGCCGGCGAGCCGGTGGCGGTGTTGCCGCCGCCGGCCGCTCCACCGCCGCCGGCAGTCGGATAGGCCGCGCGCAGCACCTGGGCCAGCTTCACCGCGTCCGCGTTCTTCAGGTACACGACCCAGACGTTGCCGGCCGCACCGGCCGACTGCACCGGCTTGTCGAGCTTGTCGATCAGGGACCGGATCGACGCCATGCGCGCCGGGTTGGCGGCGCGCACCAGCAGCGAGTTGCTGCGCGGCTCGACCAGCACCGAAGCCGTGCCACCGGCTGCCGGTGCGCCGGGCACGCCGGCCGTGCCACCGGCGCTGTCGGTCAGGCGCTGCACCAGCGCGGCCACGTCGGCGGCCACGGCGTACTGGAGCGGGATCACTTCCACGTCGCCGGCGGCCGGGGTGTCCATCGCCGCGATGATCTTGCCGATGCGCTGCAGGTTGTCGGCGTAGTCGGTGATGACGAGCGTGTTGTTGCCGGGGTTGGCGTTGATCGTGTTGTTCGGGCTGATCAGCGGGCGCAATACCGGCACCAGGTTGTTGGCGTTTTCGTGCGCGAGCTTGAAGATCTGGGTGATGACCTGGTCACCGCGTCGCGAGGTGGCGTCGCCGATCGACACGGTGCCGGTCTGCAGCTTGGCGTCGGCCTCGGGCACGACCTTGAACAGCCCGCCGACCTCGACCACGGTGAAGCCCAGGCCACGCAAGGCGGCGAGGAAGTTCAGGTAGGCCTCGCGCGGCGAGAGCGGCTCGTCGCTGTAGAGCGTCATCGTGCCCTTGACACGCGGGTCGACGATGAACTGCTGTTTGAGGATGGCCGACATGGCGCGCGCCACGCCTTCGATCTCGGCGTTGACGAAGTTCAGCGTGACCGGCTCACCACCGCGGAACTTGGTGTTGCTCGTGGCGGTTTGCGCGAAGACGAGCGGTGCGGGCAGCAGTGAAGCACAGAGCATGGCCGCTGCCAGCGCGGCCGGCAGCGTTCGCCCTGAACGGAACCCCCAGGCCGCCGCGCTGCGGCGTCCGCCCCCCGAGGGGAGCAAGAAAACTTGGGGCGGCCCGGCGTTTTCTTGTTGAGGTGTTGCGCTTGGCTTCATGCTTATCCGATCGTGATGACGGACTTGGCGCCGTCGCGCCGCCCGATGATGTTCAGCAGGTTCGACAGCGCCGCTTCGTCGGTCGGGGCCGCGCTGGCCTCGCCGCGAAAACGCACACCGCCCGGGCCCCAGGTGCCGTTGCCGCTGAGCTTCAAGGCGCCGTCCTGCGTGGAAAGAGAGAGCTGCGACGTGCCGGGGGTGGCGGCGTCGCCGGTCAGGGTCAGCTTGTAGCTGCCCAGGGTTTCGAGCGTGGTCAGACGCGAAGACACGCTGACCAGTTCCATGTCGGCGCGGCCTTCGACGACCCAGCGGCCCTGCGCCGATTCGAGCTTCAGCGCGGGCGAGACCAGGCGCACCACGCCGCCGAGCTGCAATGTGTTCCACGGTGTGCCCAGGCCGCCGAGAAAGGCGCTCGGCCATTGACCGACCCAGCCGGGCGGTGGCACGAGCGTGACGCCGAGGGTGCCGAAACCGGGGCGCACCTGCAGCGCCACCGTGCCGTTCAGGCAGCAGGCGTGGCGCGCGTTCAGCGCGAGCCCGAGGCCTTGCAGGCCGAGCGTCCACTCGATGCGGCCGGGCAGCGAGCTGGCGTCGCGGCTGCCCGGGCCGCCGGTCAGCACGGCGACCGCGCTGCCCGACCAGACCGTGCCGCGTGCATCGGCCAGCAGCACCCGTTCGTTGGTGGCGGAGGCAACGGCGCTCGCGAGCCACGCGGCCGGCGCGAAGACGATCAAGGCCACCAGTGCGCCGACGACGATGCCGGCGAGCGCCCAGCGGGTCGCCGCGCTGCGCGATTTGTCCCACGACATCTCGGCGTAGGTCGAGTCGCCCCAGCCGGTGGCCGCGACGGTCGGGCTCCAGAAGCGGCCCTTGCGTTTGCGCCGGATCATGGCGTGCCTCCGAGGGTGACGGTGACGCTGCCGGTGAAGCCCGCCGGGCCGCGCTGCAGCGTGGCGTCGATCGGCCGCGCGCGCGCGCCGCTGCGGGCTTCGTTGAGCCAGGCGCGCAAGGCTTCGGGGCCGATGCCGGTGAGCGTGAGGGTGGCGCGGTCACCTTGCAGATTGAGCCTGGCCTTGTCACCCAGGCGTTCGGTCGCGGCCTTCAACGCCGCACCAGCCTGTGTTTGCGACACCGGCGAGATCGCGCGCAGCGTGCGGCTTTCGGCGGCGACACGTTGCATCTGCTGCAGCTCACCGTCGAGCTGGTCGAGTTGCGCCGGCGCGGTGCGCGCGCTGCGCCAGGCCGGCTGGATCAACAGGCTCCACACCAGCAAAACGCCGAGCACCGCCAGCACGAGGATCACAGCGCGGCGCTCGCGCGTGGTGCGGGCCAGCCACCACTTGCCGGCCTCGAGGCGCAGGCTCGCCAGCGCGGGCGGGAGGGTCAGGCTGGGTGTGCTCACGAAGGGGCTCCGATGCGCGCACGGGTCAGCGTGAGCCGCCCTTCGTTCGATTCGACCTGCCAGCCGCCGGGGCGCAGCACGCTGCGGAACTGTTCGATCTGGGCATCGTTCCAGCCGACGGCCGAGAGCGTCAGCTTGCCGGGCTCGAAGCGCAGGCTGTCGGTGGCCGGGCGCTCGGCCGGCCAGGCCGACGACGCGGCTTGCAGCATCGCTTCCAGGTCGGTGTCGCCGGCTTTGCCGGCGAGCGCGCGCAGGGTCTGGGTTTCGCGCTGCATCACGGCCGCGGCGTCACGCTGGATGTCGAGTTCGCTGACCTTGGGGAACGCGGCCTTGACCAGGTTTTGCATCGCCACGCGTTTGGCGGCGATGGCGCTCTGCTGGTGCCAGGCCCACAGGTTCAGGCCGACGATCTGCGCCAGCACGAGCGCGCCGAGGCCATAGCGCACCGGGCGCCATTCGGGGCTGAAGAGTTTGCGCAGCGAATCGCGCAAGGCGCGCGCGCCGCGGGTGCGCCGGGCCAGGTCGAACTGGCGCAGGTTCCAGAGCGTGCGCGCGGCCTGCAGCATGCGGTGGCCAGGCGGGAACACGTTGACCGAGGTGCCGAGCCATTGTTCTGCCGCTGCGGCAGCACCGGGTGTGGCGCTCCAGCGTGTGCCTTGCGGTGCGGGCGAGGGCACGATGGAGCGCGCGAGGCCGCCTTGCAAACGCACGCTCGCCACACCGTCGGCATGGGCCCAGTGCAGCGCGATGCCTTCGGTGGACTCGCCTTCTTCGGCGTGCAGTTCGGCGAAGTGGCCGATCGGCGGGTCGTCGGGCCAGGCCATCGGCACGATGCGGTCGATGAACACGTCGGCCTTTTCGAGCGCCGCGATCTCGGCCCGCAGCCACTGGTGCGCGACCGCTGCGACCCAGGTCGGCTGGCCGGCGCTGGACTGCGGCGCGATCGCGAGGTGCACGTCGGCAGGGTCTTCGAGCAAGGCGTCTTCGAGCACGCCGCCGAGAGCGGCGCGCAGGCGTGCGGCCGGGGCTTTGGGCAGCGTGATGCGGTGCCAGCTCACGTCGGAATCGGAGAGCACGGCGATCACGGTCGTGGCCTTGGGCAGCAGCGACGCGGCGCACTGGCCTTGCGACTGCAATGCCAGCCCGTCGGGGCTGGTCACGTAGACGTATTCGGTGCCGAGGCGGGAGGCTTCGGGCTCCAGGCTGCCCGGGCTGCGCGAGCGCAGCCGCCGGCGCTGGGGAATGTGGACAACAAGAGTCGACATGGAATGCGGAGAGCTGGGCTGGCGGCATTGTAGGCATGCGACCTGTACAAGCCGTAACGAAATCAAGCACTTGCGGCACCGTGCCGCGAGCCGGGCGCGTCAGTTCGTGGGCGCCGTGTCTTCGCGGCTGGCGACGCGCTCGCGCCGCAGCACATCGACCTGGCGGCCCGCCACACGCCGCACCAGCGAGCTTTCTTCCAGCACCCGGTCGGCCAGCCGCAGGCGGCCGCGCACTTCGAAGAAGCTGGAGTTGACCGAGAGCTGTGGCTTCGCCTGCAGCGGTGTGAGCGAGGGCACCTGGGCCTCGAACTTGGCCAGGTCCTCGAACGGCGTGCGCTGGCGCACCTGGAGCAGCCGCTCGGCGGTAGCGTGGTCGTTGCCCTTGACGACGGCCACCAGCACCTCGGCGCTGGCGGTGTTGACGTTGACGGCGGTGGCGACCGGCAGCACCACGATGTAGGGCGCCAGCGTGGCAAGCGACGCGGCATCGACCCCGAGCCAGCTCAGCTGCGCGACCGACTGCGGCAGCAGCGGTGCATTGGCGGTGGCGGTGCCGCTGCCCGCCGGCGCGAGCGCGTCACGCAGACCGCTGGCCACGAGCGAGGCCACGGCCGAATCGACACCGAGGTTCTGGCACAGGCGCTCGAACGCGGCGAATTCGAGCGGGTCGATGATGCCTTTGGCCTGGTCCACCAGGTTGGTGACGTTGTAGCGCGACTGCGCGTCGGTGATGCTGCCCGACAGAAACGCCTCAGGCCCGTCGTCGGTGTTGTTGCTGTCGGCCGCGAGGAAGGTCGACAAACGCGCTTCGGCGAGTGGCACGGCCCAGGGCTCGCCGAGGTGATCGACGTTGCCGCGTGCGTCTTCGCGCAGGATCAGGCGGGCCCAGTCGAGCGCGCCGGAGAGGATCCACGCCGACTGCGCGCGCGCCCGCTCGGCCACTTCGACCTGCACCGCGCGCCACTGCTGCCAGACCATCGACGAGGCGAGCGTGACGATCAGCACGACGATGATCATCGCGGTGAGCAGGGCCGCGCCGCGTTGGTGGTGCGGGCCGCGTTTCATGGCCCGAGCACCGTGTCGCGCGTGAGCTCGCCGCTCACGCCGCTGCCTTCGGCGAAGCTCAGCACGATGCGCACGCCCTTGGGCAGCGCCTGGCGGATCGCCACCACGCCGCTCGCCGCGCTGGCCGCCGGCGAGACCGCGAGGTTGCCGGTCGACTGGCAGTTGCTCCAGGAGTTGCCCTGGTAGAAGTACACCTGCCACTGCGACAGGCCGCTGAGTGCGCGCACCATGCCGGGCTCGTCGCCCTGCAGTTGCAGGCTGCGCAACCAGCTGTCCTGCAGCGCTCCGGTGGTGGTGACGGGCGGGCCGGCCCAGCGCTGCCACGTGGCGCCCGACGCGCTGTTGCTCGGCCGCAGCGTCCAGGCCACCACCTGCAGGCCGGTGGGCGTGCGCCGCGTGAGGCGCACGCTGGCGCCGTCGCAGCTCAGCGCGAGCGGCACGACGGCGGTGTCCTGGATCGAGGCGAGGTCTTGTTGCCACTGCGCGATCACGGTGTTCAGCCGCAGCGTCTGCTCGAGCCGGCCCTGGCTCGAATCGCGCGCCCGCACGATGCCGTCGACCCCTTGCCATGCCATGCCGGCCATGATCGCCATGACCATCATCGCCACCAGCACCTCCACGAGCGTGAAGCCGGCCATGCGCGGGCGCCCGGGCTGTGTCACTTTCGCAGCACCGTCGAGAGGTTGAGGATCGGCTGACCGGCGGCGTCGGCGACCTGTGCGTCGACCCGGATGAACAGCGGGTTCGGTGTGGGCCGCGCGACCAGCTTGACGTTGTAGTTCAGGCCGAGCTGCACACAGGTGAAGTCGGAGTCGCCGATCGGCGGCGTGAGGCCCGACAGGCGCAGCCCGCTGAGCTGGTTGTCGGCGCACCACTGCGCGGCCGTCACGTCGGCCAGGCGCTGGGTGTTGCTCGTCAATGCGCCGGCCGCCTTGATGCCGGCGCCGAGCGTGATCGCGACGATGGTCAATGCGACCATCACCTCGATCAGCGTGAAGCCGCGGGCGCTTCGGTGTGCGCCGACCGCGCCGGGTGCGTGCGTTTTCGTCACGGCGTGACCGGTGCCGGGAGCGTGCTCACGACGAACGGACCGATGCCGTCGGTCTCGAGCGTCACACGCTGGTCGTCGAGCCGCAGCACGATGCGTTGCGCTCCGATCAGCGGCTCGGGGCCGAGCACGAGCGCGCGCGCGCCGACCACTTCGGCGCTCACGCCCGGGTTGAGCCAGTGGCTCGGCAGCTCGCTCGTCGCCGGCAGGCCGATGAACCGGAACCCTTCGCTGTCGGCCTGGGCCGGATGCGGGTCCCAGCTGGCGGGCAGGCCGGAAGCGCGCGCTTCGGTGCGTGCGGCTTCGAGCAAGGCAACCAGCCGTGCCGCTTCGTGGTCGAGCCGGGTCGACGCCGGGTCGCGCAGCGCCAGGCTAACGACCGCGCTGGCGATGGCGATCAGCGCCACCACGACCATCAATTCGATCAGCGTGAAGCCGCGCACCGCTGGGCGGCGTGCGCGCCGAAGCAGCTTTGGCCTATTGCCAGGAGCCAATGTCGGCATTCTTGCCCTCGCCACCGACCACCCCGTCGGCACCGAAGCTGTAAACGTCGGCCTCGCCCTTCAGGCCGGGGCTGGCGTACTGGTAGGGGTTGTTCCAGGGGTCTTTGGGCAGCTTGTCGAGGTAGGGCTTCCAGTTGCTCGGAATGGTGCCGGTGGTCGGCTTGGTGACAAGCGCCTGCAGGCCCTGGTCGTTGCTCGGGAAGCGCTGGTTGTCGAGCTTGTAGAGCTTGAGCGCCTGCATCAGGTTGTTGACATCGGTGCGGGCGGCGGTCACGCGGGCGTCTTCGGCGCGGTCGAGCACGTTGGGCACGATCAACGCGGCCAGTACCCCGATGATCACGAGCACGACCATCAGTTCGATCAGGGTGAAGCCTCGTGCCAGGCGCGAAACGCGGCGGGCGGGCGGTGGGAGGAAGTTCACGGGCAGGCTCATGGCGGGTTCCTGCCCTTGGGCGGGCTGGAGTGGCAGACCCGTTGAATGATAATCAAACATGCTCGCACGACTGTCAGCCTTCGTTATCTGGGCCCTGGTGGCCGCCACGGCGGTGTTCTGGGGTTTGCGCCTGTGGACCCGCTCGGCCGAAGCGCCGCAGTACACGGTACCGGTCGGCGACGTGGCCGTGGCCCGCGGTGACCTGAGCCGCCTGCTCGGTGCCACACCGGCCGCGGCCGCGGCGGTGGTCGCGACGCCAGAGGCAGCGTCGCGCTTCCGCCTGATCGGCATCATGGCGCCCAAGGCTTCGGCGGCCTCGGCCCAGCCGGGCCAGGGTGTGGCGCTGATCGCGGTCGACGGCAAACCGCCCAAGGCCTTCGTGGTCGGCTCGGCGCTCGATGCGAATCTGGTGCTGCAGTCGGTGAGCTTGCGCACGGCGGCGATCGGGCCGGCGCAGGGCGCGGCTGCTGTCACGCTCGAATTGCCACCTTTGGTGGCTGCGGCCACCGGCACCTTGCCGGCCTTCGGCGCAGGTGCGCCCCGCAACCCGGCCGTGGGTGCGGCAACACCGCCCCAGCCCGTACCCCCTCAGGCACCCGTGTCGGTGCGGCCGATGCCGCCACCAATCACGCCGCAAGGAAGCGGCGCGATCGCTCCGTCGGGGATGCCGGTTCCTCCGGCAGGGGCTGCGTCGATGCCGCGCGACCCGGCCGTGCAGACCCTGACGCAGTAAGGCCGCTCAACGGCTCACTGCAAGGTGTCGGGCTCGGTGATCGTGCTGATCGGCGCCGGAAGGGTGGGACCCGCGTCTTCGCCTTCGGCCACTTCGGTCAGCAGGGCAGCGGCACTGCGCACCAGCGGCCAGGCCAGCGTGGAGCCGGTGCCGTCGGTGCTCTCGATGCCGAGTTCGAGCAGCGGCGAGGCGCCGAACAGGCCGTGCGCGGTGTCGAGCCCCTGGTGGCTGTGGCTGCGGCAATACACGCAGTAGTCGGTCACTGCGGGGGCGATGCGGGTGGCGACCATCAGCGCCGCACAGGCCGGCAGCCCATCGATGACGATCAAGTGGCGCTTGCTGCCGGCCACCAGCATCAGACCGACCATCATGGCGATTTCGAAGCCACCGAAGGCGGCGAGCACCTCGACCGGATCGACCGCGTCTTTGTGGCGCGCGTGCGCCGCCTGCAGCACGGCCAGAACGTTGGCGAGATCGTCGGCCCGAGGCCCGGCGCCTGACGTCAGGAAACTGGGCAGATCGACACCCGACAGCCGCGACAGCACCAGCGCCGCGCTCTCGTGCGAGCCCACGCCGATGCCGGCACAGGCGACCGCGTTGCCGACCATGGAGTCGGCGATTTCCATTCCGGCGCGGATCGCGGCATGGGCCTGATCGACCGACATCGCAAAAGCAACGCGTGAATTGCGCGTGCCGTGGGCGATCTTGCGGGCCAACAACCGGGCGTGGGGAGTGACCGACTCGGCCACGCCACAGTCGACCACCGATAACTCCAGGCCCTGAATGCGGGCGAACACCGCGACCGGCAATTGCGATGTGAGCAGCTGGTTGGCGAGCTGCGCCGTGGAAGGGCGGCCCGACACACCGATGCCATCGACCGCGAGACCGTGGTCGGCCGCGAAGATGGCGATCTGGGGTGAACGAAAACGCGGCTTGAGCGTGTTCTGGATCAGGCCGAGCCGCACCGCCAGCGGCTCGAGCTCACCGAGCATGCCCGTGACCTCGCCACGCCGCTGCAGCTTTCGGCGCAGTGCTTGCTCGAGCAGCGGGTTCGACGTGGAGGTGATGAGCGAGCGATTGACCGACATGGAGGTGCAGAACAGTTCGACGCAAAGGGTGTGATTGGGCGTGATTGTGGGGCTCGCCGCCGCACCGGCGCAACAGCGGATGCTGGCCCTCCGACTGCACGCGTGTGAAGTTGTGCAGCGCCGATGCGGCGCGGCATCGGTTCAGCGCAGGAACAGTCGGTACACCGGGTTGTCGGTCTCGTCTTCGCAGGGGTAAGCGAGCCCTTCCAGAAAGTCACGAAAGGCTTTTTTGTCGGCCTTGGGCACCTGCACGCCGACAAGAATGCGGCCGTAATCGGCGCCCTGGTTGCGGTAGTGGAACAGGCTGATGTTCCAGTCGGGGTGCATGCTGGAGAGAAAGCGCATCAGCGCGCCCGGGCGCTCGGGGAAGATGAAGCGGTAGAGGCGCTCGTCGTTGGCCAGACTGCTGCGCCCGCCGACCATGTGGCGCAGGTGTTCCTTGGCGAGTTCGTCGTCGGTCAGGTCGAGCGTGGCGAAACCGTGGCGCTCGAAGCTGCGGGCGAGTTTGTCGGTCTCATCCTTGTTGACCGTGGCGACGCCAACGAACACATGGGCCTGCTTCGAGTCGGAGATGCGGTAGTTGAACTCGGTGACCGAGCGCGGCCCGAGCAGCTCGCAAAAGCGCTTGAAGCTGCCGCGCTCTTCGGGAATGGTGACGGCGAACAGCGCTTCGCGGTGTTCGCCCACCTCGGCGCGCTCGGCCACGAAACGCAGCCGGTCGAAGTTCATGTTGGCGCCGCAGGTGATCGCGACGAAAGTCTTGCCTTTGCACCGATGGGTCTCGACGTACTGCTTGATCGCGGCCACGCCGAGCGAGCCCGAGGGCTCGAGGATGCTGCGGGTGTCCTGGAACACGTCCTTGATGGCGGCACAGGCGGCGTCGGTGTCGACCACGATGTAGTCGTCGACCAACTCGCGGGCGAGGCGAAAGGTTTCTTCGCCAACCAGCTTCACGGCCGTGCCGTCGGCGAACAGGCCCACATCGGTCAGCGTCACACGCTTGCCGGCCTTGACCGAGCGCAGCATCGCGTCGGAGTCGACGGTCTGCACACCGATCACCTTGATCTCGGGCCGCACGGCCTTGATGTAGGCCGCCACGCCCGAGATCAGCCCGCCACCGCCGACGGCGACGAAGACCGCGTCGATCGGGCCCTGGTGCTGGCGCAGGATTTCCATTGCGATCGTGCCCTGGCCGGCGATCACGTCGGGGTCGTCGAACGGGTGCACGAAGGTCAGGTCATGCTCGGCCTGCAGTTCGAGGGCGCGCCCAAAGGCGTCGGAGTAGCTGTCGCCGTGCAACACGACCTCGCCGCCGTGCGACTTGACAGCGTCGATCTTCAGCCGGGGCGTGGTCACCGGCATCACGATCATGGCTTTGCAGCCCATGCGCTTGGCCGCCAGTGCGACGCCCTGCGCGTGGTTGCCGGCGGAGGCACAGATGACACCGCGCTTGAGCTGCGCTTCGCTCAGATGCGCCATCTTGTTGTAGGCGCCGCGCAGTTTGAAACTGAACACCGGCTGCGTGTCTTCGCGCTTCAAAAGCACTTGGTTGCCGAGCCGCTTCGACAGGCTCTTGGCCGGGTCGAGCGCGGTTTCGATGGCCACGTCATAAACCCGGGCCGTCAGGATCTTCTGCAGGTAGTCCGACAAGCTGAGTTGTGCCGGCGGCCGGGCGGCGCGCGGGGCTGTTTTCGGGGCGGCCATTCATTCTCCTGCGACCATCGTTTTGCGGCGCCGCATCATACGTTGCCGGGTCTGCGCCGCCGGTTTTGCGCGCCCCAAGAAAAAAGCCCAAGGCATTGCTGCCCTGGGCTGAATCCACCAATAGAGGAGGTGGAGGAGACAAACGGTCCGGCGTTCGATGCACATCGCGGTTCAAACACCGTATGCAAATGAGTGTAGGTCCTTTTATGTTGCGCTGCAATATCGCTTCGCCAGACATTTAGGGTGTGCCCTCCAGCGCTGCGTGCACCCATGCACAATGTGCGTGACAGACCGCCTTTCATCGGTGCGGTGAGCTTCGGGAATCACGATGGAATGCACGATCAACTGGATGCCGGCGAGCGGCATGGCCTTCGCCGCCGAGACCGGCAGCGGTCATCTGCTGATGATGGACGGCGCTCCCGATGGCGGCGGGCGCAACCTCGCGCCGCGACCGATGGAAACGGTGCTGGCAGGCACCGGTGGATGCACGGCCTACGACGTGGTGCTGATCCTGCAGCGCGGCCGGCACGACGTGCGCGCCTGCAAGGTGGTCGTGACATCGGAGCGGGCGCCCGCCGACCCGAAGGTTTTCACGAAGATCCACATGCACTTCATCGTCGCCGGGCCGGGATTGACGGATGCAGCGGTCGAGCGTGCAGTGCGACTGTCGCACGAGAAGTACTGTTCGGCCAGCATCATGCTGGCCAAGACCGCCGAAATCACGACGAGTTTCGAGATCAGCGCCGCCTGAGCGGCGGCCTCACAGGCGGTGCGCGGTGAAGGTCATGACCTGTGCCACGCGCCGCATGATCCAACGCGCGGGCGCGGGCAATTCGGTGGCGCCAGCGTCTCGCGCCGTCGCACCATGCCGCGCTTCGTCGGCTTTCATCTGGCGCACCACAGCGCGTGAAGCGGTGTCGTTGGGCGGCAAACGTGTCAGGTGATCGTCGAGGTGCTGTTCGACCTGGCGTTCGGTTTCGACCACGAACCCCAGGCTGACCTTGTCGCCGGCCCGGCCGGCCAGCAGGCCGATGCCGAAGGCGCCCGCATACCACAGCGGGTTCAGCAAACTCGGGTGGGCGCCGAGTTCATGCAAACGGCGCTGTGTCCACGCCAGGTGATCGGTCTCTTCTCTGGCAGCCTCTTCGAACTGGCGCTGCAAGCGCGGATCGCGGGTGCTCAGGCCCTGAGCGCTGTACAGCGCCTGCGCGCAGACCTCGCCGACGTGGTTGACGCGCATCAAGGCACCCGAGAGCTTGCGCTCATCGGAGTCGAGAGCCGGTGCACTTTCGGGCGCGTTCGGGTACGCGCGCGAGGCGTGGCTGGCGCCCGACAAGGTGCGAAGTGCGCTGTCGGCAGCGATGAGAAAGGAATCGATTGAAGACAAAGCGCGCGACCGGCTGTGGGTGGATCTTCACAGAATAGCGCAGCAGCGATGGCGAGCCGAGACTGCCGCGTTGGCGCGCGCTGACTTGATGCCTGCACCGGGCTTTTTGACTCCTGCGCTCTCGGTGTGATCCCTCGTTGTGCTCAGACAACATAAAGGCCTTTTTTGACCCGCAAGGCTTTCCACCACCCGGCCCCTCTGGTGCAATACGCACAACTTCCCGTGAGGGGGTTGCGCCTGATCTGCCCAACGAGGGTGATGTGTGATCGGGACCTCTTGTTCAACCTAGGAGATAGTTGCAATGAAAAAATCTCTGCTCGCTCTCGCAGTTCTGGGCGCCTTCGCTGGTGTGGCTTCGGCTCAATCGTCGGTCACCCTGTACGGTACCGTTGACCTGAGCGCCAAGTACGTCAAGAACGACGGCTCGAATCGTCGTGTCTCGTTGAGCCAAGACGGCATCAACAGCAGCCAGCTCGGCTTCCGTGGGGTCGAAGACCTCGGCGGCGGTCTGAAGGCTGGCTTCGACCTGCTGTCGGGCGTCAGCGCCGACACCGGCCGCAACAGCGGTGACACCGGTGGCAAGACCTTCAACCGTCGTGCCGTGGTCGATTTGTACGGTGGTTTCGGCAAGCTCCGTCTGGGTCGCGATTACACCCCGACGTTCTGGAACAACACCATTTTCGACGCGTTCGGCACCAACGGCCTGGGCGACTCGTCGCACGTCGGCATTTCGCTGCTTCAGCCGACCTTTGTTCGCGCTGACAACTCGATCGGCTACTTCTTGCCCTCGAACATCGGTGGCGTGTATGGCCAGTTCATGGTCGCTGCCGCTGAAGGCGTGACCACTGGCAAGTACGTCGGTGGCCGGGTTGGTTTCGCTGCAGGCCCGTTCGATATCGCTGGCTCGTACGCACAATCGGGCATCGTCGGTACGACCGAAAAGGCCAAGACCGCCAACATCGGTGGTTCGTATGACTTCGGCGCTGTCAAGCTGATGGGTTACTACGACCAGACCAAGGCGCTGACTTCCAAGCTGACGCGCATTTCCGGCAGCCTGGTGGTTCCGCTCGGCCAAGGCGAACTCCACGCCGGTTACTCGCAAGGCAAGCTGAACGACGCAGCCAATTCGAAGGCTGGTCAAGCTGCTCTCGGCTACGTGTACAACCTGTCGAAGCGCACTGCGATGTATTCGACCGTGTCGATTCTGTCGAACAAGGGCGCTGCCGCCCAGTCGGTGACCAGCGGTACGTCGCAAACCGCTGCCCCGACGGCAGCTGGCAAGTCGAAGGGCTTCGAAGTCGGCGTTCGCCACTTGTTCTGATCGGGCGCTTGCCTCGCGCAAGCCCTTTTTCAGAGCCGAAAGGCCGCCTACGGGCGGCCTTTTTCATGCCCTGTCGCCCTGTCGATGTTGGTCAGGTGTGGATCAACGCCGATCGCCAGCCGCGCACGCCTGGCGTGTGCACTGCATCGGGACATTCCCCTTTGACGCATGGCTCGCGTTTTGCTCTGATCGCTTTGTCGATGGGCTCGCGCGTGCGGTCCGTTTCATGCGCTCCATGCTGACCCTGCCAGCCTTCGGGCGAAACTTCCACCAGACCGATGCTTGTTTTTGTCCTTCGCCGCCTTGTTCAAGCCGTGATCGTGATGCTCACGGTCGCGTTCATCGCGTTCATGCTGTTTCAGTATGTCGGCGATCCGGTGACGAACATCCTCGGCCAGGACGCCACCCCCGCGCAGCGCCAGCAACTGCGGGCCGATCTCGGCCTGGACAAACCGTTCCCGGTTCAATTCGTTCTTTTCGTGGCCAAGGCGAGCCAAGGTGAATTCGGACTCAGCTTGCGTCAGGGCCGCAAGGTCTCGTCATTGATTGCCGAGCGTTTGCCCGCGACGCTGGAGCTTTCGTTTTCAGCCGCGTTCATCGCGCTGGTGTTCGGCATTCCGATGGGCGTTTACGCCGCCTTGCGACGTGGCACGTTCTTGTCGCAGGCGATGATGACGGTCTCGTTGCTGGGCGTGTCGCTGCCGGTGTTCCTGATCGGCATCCTGCTGATCCTCGTTTTCGCGGTCACGCTGAAGTGGCTGCCCAGTTTCGGGCGCGGTGACGTTGCCAGCTTCGGCAGTTGGACGACGGGTTTCCTGACGCTCGACGGCTGGAAACACCTGATCCTGCCCGCCATCACGCTGGCGGTGTTCCAGCTCACGCTGATCATGCGGCTGGTGCGCTCCGAGATGCTCGAGGTGCTGCGTGCCGACTACATCAAGTTCGCGCGTGCCCGCGGCCTGCCCAACCGCGCGGTCTACTTCGGCCACGCGCTGCGCAACACACTGGTGCCGGTGATCACCATCGTCGGCTTGCAGCTCGGTTCGTTGATCGCCTTTGCGATCATCACCGAGACCGTCTTTCAGTGGCCCGGCATGGGGCTGCTGTTCATCCAGGCCGTAGGGTTCGCAGACATCCCCGTGATGGCCGCCTACCTGTGCCTGATCGCGCTGATCTTTGTCGTCATCAACCTGTTCGTGGACCTGCTGTACTTC
>JANYFX010000306.1 GCA_025359585.1 Rhizobacter sp.
AGTGGGCGCGCAAACACGGCATCCAGAGCACCATCCACACCGGTGGCCCGTCGATCCCGGGCTCGGGCCTGATCGACAAGGACGTGGTGTTGGAGGCCGACGCCGACATCATCGGCCACATCAACGGCGGCCACACCTCGCTGCCCGAAGCACACGTGTGCGAGCTGTGCGAGAAGAGCAGCCGTGCGATCGAGATCGTGCACAACGGCAACGAGCGCGTCGCCATCGCCGCGGCGCAGGCCGCACTGCAACTCAAGTGCCCGCACCGCGTGATTCTCGGCACCGACGGCCCCGCCGGTTCGGGCGTGCAGCCGCTCGGCATATTGCGCATGATCGCGCTGCTGTCGAGCCTGGCGAACATCCCGGCCGAGCTGGTGTTCTGCTTCGCCACCGGCAACACCGCGCGCATCCGCAAGCTCAACTGCGGGCTGATCGAAGTCGGCCGAGACGCCGACTTCGTCTTCATGGACCGGGCCCAGCACACCGCCGGCCGCACGTTGCTCGAAAGCGTGCAGCTCGGCGACATTCCCGGCGTCGGCATGGTGATGATCGACGGGCTTGTGCGCTGCGGCCGCAGCCGCAACACGCCGCCGGCGACGGAAATTCCGGTGGTGGTCGGCGCCCACTGATCAGGGCACGCCCGGTTTGCGCGCCGCGTCCGGCGCACCACAATCGGGCGATGCCCCACACCCACGAACCCGATTCCCGCTACGCCTGGACGCGCCTGCTGACCACGCTCGCGCTGATGACGATCGGCAGCGGCGCGATGTACGTCGTCTCGGTCGTGCTGCCGGCGGTGCAGGCCGAGTTCGGCGTGGCGCGCGCCGATGCCTCCTTGCCCTACACGCTGATGATGGTCGGCTTCGGCCTGGGCGGCATCGCCATGGGCAAAATGGCCGACCGCTTCGGTGTGATGCCGGTCGTGCTGCTCGGCTCCTTGGGCCTCGGCACCGGCTTCATCGCCGCCGGCATGTCGGGCAGCCTGCTCGGCTTCGCGCTGGTGCACGGCGTGCTGCTCGGTGCGCTGGGCAGCGCGGCCACCTTCGCGCCGCTGGTGGCCGACACCTCGTTGTGGTTCGTGCGCCGGCGCGGCATTGCCGTCGCGATCTGCGCCAGCGGCAACTACCTGGCCGGCGCGGTCTGGCCACCGATCGTCCAGCACTTCGTCGAGACGGCCGGCTGGCGCCACACCTACATCGGCCTCGGCATCTTCTGCATGGCGACGATGCCGCTGCTTGCGTTGATGATGCGGCCGCGCCCGCCGACCGCAGCAGCCGCATCGCCGGCGGCGCGGGCCGGTGGCGTCGTGCCCTCGTCACGGCCCTTCGGCCTCGGCCTCACGCAGGCGCAAGTGTTGTTGTGCGTGGCCGGTGTGGCCTGCTGCGTCGCGATGGCGATGCCGCAAGTTCACATCGTCGCTTACTGCAGCGACCTCGGCTTCGGTGCGGCACGTGGCGCCGAAATGCTGTCGCTGATGCTCGCCTGCGGCATCGTCAGCCGGCTCGTCTCGGGCCTGATCTGCGACCGCATCGGCGGGCTGCGCACTCTGCTGCTCGGCTCGGTGCTGCAAGGGCTGGCGCTGCTGCTGTTCCTGCCCTTCGACGGGCTCGTGTCGCTCTACGTGATCTCGGCGCTGTTCGGCCTGTTCCAGGGTGGCATCGTGCCGAGCTACGCGATCATCGTGCGCGAACACTTTCCGCCCGCCGAGGCCGGCGCGCGCGTCGGCACGGTGATCATGGCCACGCTGTTCGGCATGGCGCTCGGCGGCTGGATGTCGGGCAAGGTGTTCGATCTGACCGGCTCGTACCACGCGGCCTTCCTCAACGGCATCGGCTGGAATTTGCTGAACCTGTCGATCGCGCTGTTCCTGCTCAGCCGCGTGCGTGGCGCCACGCGGCGCGCCTCGATTTTTCCCTCGCCACAACAACAACCCCCAGGAGACCGACCATGACCGACCGCAGAACATTTCTCGCCACGGGAACCGCCTTGCTCGGCAACGCGCTCGCCGGTTGCGCCAGCAGCACGCAGGGCAGCGGCTGGATCACGCTGCTCGACACCTCGCGCACGACCAGCTTCGACGGCTGGTCGCCGCTGGGTGCCGGTGAGTGGAGCTTCGTCGACGGCACGCTGCAGGGCAAGAACGGCAAGCTGGGTTACCTCGTGTCGAAAGACGTCTACACCGACTTCGAGATCCGCGCCGAATTCTGGGCCGACGAAAGCGCCAACAGCGGCATCTTCATCCGTTGCCAGGACCGCGCCAAGGTCGGTTCCGACAACGCCTACGAAGTCAACATCTTCGACAAGCGCC
>JANYFX010000344.1 GCA_025359585.1 Rhizobacter sp.
GAGATCTGCCCGAGCAGCGCGAGATCGAGCAGGTGATCGTCGCCGAGGCGTTGCGTCCAGCGCGGAAACTGCGCGTGCAGCGCCGAGCGCACATGCAGCCTGCATTCGAGCTCGACAAGGTGGCGCTGGCCGTAGTCGAAACCGATGGTCTCGACATGCTCGAAGCGCGCCAGCGCCCAGGCCAGGCACACCGTGGAATCCTGCCCGCCCGAGAACAGCACCAGCGCATTGCGCGGATCGAGGGCGTCAGCCACGCACCTCACCGTGGCCGAGCACGATCCACTTCAGCGAGGTCAGGCCCTCCAGACCGACCGGCCCGCGCGCGTGGAACTTGTCGGTGCTGATGCCGATCTCGGCGCCCAGCCCGTACTCGAAGCCGTCGGCGAAGCGCGTCGACGCGTTCACCATCACGCTGGCCGAGTCGACCTCGCGCAGGAAGCGCATCGCGTGCGAGTGTGTGTCGGTCAGGATCGCGTCGGTGTGGTGCGAGCCGTAGCGGTTGATGTGGGCAATGGCTTCGTCGAGGCTGGCCACGACTTTCACGCTGATGACCGGCGCGAGGTATTCCTCGGACCAGTCTTGTTCGGTGGCCGTGGTGAGCAAGGCCCCCGGCACGCCGGCCAGCAGCGCGAGCGCAGCCGCGTCGCCGCGCATCTCCACGCCCTTGGCCGCGAACAGCGCGCCGATCTTCGGCAGGAACGTGGGCGCGATGGCCTCGTGCACCAGCAGCGATTCGGCCGCGTTGCACGGGCTGTACTTCTGCGTCTTGGCGTTGTCGGTCACACGCAGCGCGAGTTCGAGTTCGGCGCTCGCATCGACGTACACGTGGCAGTTGCCGTCGAGGTGCTTGATGACCGGCACTTTCGCTTCGCGGCTGATGCGCTCGATCAAGCCCTTGCCGCCGCGCGGAATGATCACGTCGACCGCTTCGGGTGACGCGATCAGGAAACCCACCGCCGCGCGGTCGGTCGTCTGCACCAGCTGCACCGCGTCGGGCGGCAGGTCGGCTGTGACGAGCGCGGCCTGCACCAGTTTCCACAGCGCGAGGTTGGAGTGGATCGCCTCCGAGCCGCCGCGCAGGATGCAGGCGTTGCCACTCTTGATCGCGAGCGACGCGGCTTCGATCGTCACGTTCGGTCGGCTCTCGTAGATCATGCCGAACACACCCAGCGGCACGCGCATCTGGCCGACCTGGATGCCGCTTGGCCGGCTGCGCAGGTTCGTGATCTCGCCGATCGGGTCGGGCATTGCGGCGATCTGCTCGCAGCCCTGGGCCACGGTCTCGACGATGCTCGGTGTGAGCTTGAGCCGGTCGACCATCGGCGCGGCCAGGCCGGCGGCATTGGTCGCGGTCATGTCTTGCAGGTTGGCGGCCTGCAACGCGGCGCCTTCGCTGCGCAGCAAGCGGGCCAGCGCCAGCAGGGCGGTGTTCTTCGAGGCCGTGGACGCGGCCGCCATGCGCGCGCTTGCGGCACGAGCCGAGGCGCCCATGTGGGCGATGGTGGCTTGCAGGTCGGTCGAGGTCATGCCCCGATTGTCGCAAACCCTTGAGCGCTTTGCGCTACTGCGCCACGCCCGTCATCCAGGCTTTGCGGATCAGCCGCCCGCAGTAGGCCGAAGCGACACCGGCGGCGGCGTTCGCAAAGTCTTGCCGCGCCACGATGCCGTAGTAACGCTTGCCCGAATCGACCCACGGGTAGAAGCCGAACGCGCCAGCGCTGCTGAACGCGCCGTCGCCGACCGCCGGGTCGCTTTCGATCCAGTGGCCGACCGAGTACTGCCAGCTTTCGTTGGTGGGGATCGGCGTACCCAGGGCCGTGCCGTTGCAGGTCAACGGGTTGGTGCAGACCGGGTTGCTGCCGAGCGCCGCGCCCATGCGCAGCTGGCCGCCGAGCAGCTTGCGCAGGTAACGCGCGTAGTTGTCGGCGTTGGTGCGCACGCCGCCGGCGAGTTGCGGCTGGCTGTAGGCGATGTCGACATCGCTGCCGAGCTGGGTTTCGAGTTCGGTCGCGAGGGCCGCGTTTCCGAGCGCGTCGAGCCCGTTCAGGCTGGCATGCACCTGCATGTGGCCACCGTCGTACAAAAACTTGCCGTCGCTGGCCGCGGTATAGACGCCGTTGGTCGAGGCGGCCACGCACGTGCCCACGGTTTGCAACGGGGTGCAACTCGTGAAGCTGGTGTAGCCGCTGCGGAAGTTCAGGAACTTGATGTCGGCGGCGCTGAGCCCGGCCGCACCCCGGCGTTCGACCACGTAGGCGCCGTAGAGCCACTTCGACGCCGAGGCGATGTTCATCACGGTCGAGGCGTCGTAGGTGGTGGCCGAGCCGGTCAGATTGACCGAGCCACTGGCCATCAGGCCGGTCTTGTCGCCGATCTGCCAGTAGAAGGGCTTCACCGCCACGCAGTTGCTGTTGTTTGCTGCGGTCGTGGTGGCGGCTTGCGTGCGCTGCGTGGTGTCGGGGCCGGAAGGCGCTCCGCTGTCCGAGCCGCCTCCGCCGCATGCGGCCAGGCTCAGCGTCGTCAGCACCAGCGCACTGCCAGCCCGCCATGGGGGCGATGTCGTGTTCATGCGGGGTTCCTTCGGTGCGCGTCGGCGCGTTGTATCGCAGCCGTGGGCCATGCATGTTTCGCGCCGGTAAATTTGCCGGCGTGAGCGGGAAAGCTAGCGCACGATCTCGTGCACCCGGTGGCATGCCACGCGCTGGCCGCCGCCCAGCTCTTCGAGCAGCGGCACCTCGGCTTCGCAGCGTGGCACCGCGAACGGGCAGCGCTTGTGGAAAGCACAACCGCTCGGCGGGTTCAGCGGCGAAGGCAACTCGCCCGTCAGCACCTGGCGCGTCTGGCGCGCCGTGGCGTCGATGCGCGGCGTGCTCGCGAGCAGCGCACGCGTGTACGGGTGACGCGGCGTGGCGAAGAGCGTGGTCTTCGGCGCCTGTTCGACGACCTTGCCGAGGTACATCACCAGCACTTCGTCGGCGATCAACTCGACCACCGCGAGGTTGTGCGAGATGAAGACGTAGGCGACGTGGGTTTCGTCCTGCAGGTCCATCAGCAGGTTCAGCACCTGCGCCTGGATCGACACGTCGAGCGCCGAGACCGGCTCGTCGAGCACGACGACCTTGGGGCTCAGCATCAGCGCGCGTGCGATCGCCACGCGCTGGCGCTGGCCGCCGGAAAACATGTGCGGGTAGCGTGCGTAGTGCTCCGGCCGCAGGCCGACACGCGCCATCATCGCGCGGGCTGTTTCAGTGCGCGCCTCGGCAGCGAGCGGCGTGTTGATGACGAGCGGCTCTTCGAGCGCGTGGCCGATCTTCTTGCGCGGGTTCAGGCTCGCGAACGGATTCTGGAACACCATCTGCACCTGCTGGCGCAGTTGCTTTTTCAACGTGGCGTCGGCATGGGTCACGTCGGCGCCGTTCAGGTTCAGCGTGCCGCTGGTCGGTGCTTCGATCATCGTGAGTTGGCGCGCCAGCGTGCTCTTGCCACAACCCGATTCGCCGACCACCGCGAGCGTGTGGCTCGGCGCCAGGGTGAACGACACGCCGTCGAGCGCACGCGCGAGCGCCTTGGGTTTGAGGAAGCCCGTGGAGACGCTGTAGTGCTTGGCGAGTGCCTGCGCTTCGAGCACCGGCGCGATCACGGGCTCGCTCATGCCGGCACTCCGACGCCTTGGGTCAACGGATAGAAACAGCGCGCCTGCGCGCCTGCTTCACCGACCAGTGGCGGTTGCTCGCCGTGGCAGCGCGGCTGCACGTAAGGGCAGCGTGGCGCGAGCAGGCAACCGGCCGGGCGGTCGTAAGCGCCGGGCACCACGCCGCCCATCGAGTTCAAACGACGCTTGCCAATGTTGTGTTCGGGCAATGCCGACAACAGCGCTTCGGTGTACGGATGGCGCGGCGCGTCGAAGACCTGCGGCACGTGCGCGGTTTCGACGAGCTGGCCGGCGTACATCACGAGCACACGTTGCGCGATCTCGGCGACCACGCCGAGGTCGTGCGTGATCAGCAGCAAGGCCATGCCGCGCTCGCGTTGCAGCTTCAGCAGCAGCGCGAGCATCTGCGCCTGGATCGTCACGTCGAGCGCGGTGGTCGGCTCGTCCGCGATCAACAGGCGTGGGTTGCAGGCGATCGCCATCGCGACCATCACGCGCTGGCTCATGCCACCCGACAGGCGAAACGGGTAGTCGTCGATGCGACGCTCGGGCTCGGGGATGCCGACCTTTCCGAGCCACTCGATCGCCCGCGTCATGGCCGCCGCACCGCGCAACGGTGTGTGCAGCTCGATCGCCTCCACGATCTGATCACCCACCTTCATGACTGGATTGAGGCTGGTCGCCGGCTCCTGAAAGATCATGCCGACGCGGCGCCCGCGGACTTCCCGCATCGCCGACTCCGGCAGCGCGAACATTTCCTGGCCACCGATGTCGAGCCGGCCGCTGACGACGCGCCCGGCCTCCGGCAAGAGGCGCATGAGCGCGAGCGCCGTC
>JANYFX010000372.1 GCA_025359585.1 Rhizobacter sp.
TTCCGGCAGGTGAACGCGAAGTCGGGCGACGTGAAAGACGTGTTCCGCATGCAGGCCTCCGACATGGAGTACCCGTTCGCCGTCGGTGTCTCGACGAAACTGTTCGCGCTGACCTCGTGGTTCACCGGCACGGTGCAGCTCGTCGACCGCGCCACGCTGAAGACCGTGCACATGATCCACGGCCTGAAAGCGCCGTTCGACGCGCTGCCGATGGAAGACGGCAGCGTCGTCTACGCCGAGATCGCCACCGGCAGCATCACGCAGGCCAGCGGCGCCGATTACAAGACCACGAAGGTCATCGCCAGCGGCCTCGGCGGCCCGGTGCAGATGACGCTCGGCCGCGACGGCGCGCTCTACGTGACCGAAGCCGCCGGCAAGCTCACGCGCATCGACCTGGCCAGTGGCGCCAAGACCGAAGTGGCCAGCGGCCTGGCGCTGCCCGAAGGCGTGGCGCAAACACCTTGGGGCACGTTCATCGTGGCCGAGACCGCCAAGGCCCAGCTGACCGAGATCGACCCGGCCAACGGCACGCGCCGCAGCGTCGCCACGAACCTGCCGATCGGCATGCCCGCCGGCCCGGGCATGCCGCCGCCCTACGTGGTGACCGGCGTGGCCGTCGGCGCCGACGGCACGGTGTACTTCAGCGCCGACAAGAACAACGCGGTGTACCGGATCAAGCCGCAGCGCTGAGCGCGCGCGGCTTCTTCACCCTCGCAGGCTGCCACGCCCTGCGGGGCGTGCCGCTTGACGCTTCTTTACCTGAAGCGCCGATGTGGCAACGAAGCCGACACTCGGGCCCGATCCAATCGCGCGATACCGGCGGCCACCGAAGGTGTGCGAGCGCACACCCTGGCCGCCGGACCATCGCAAAAAAGGAAACGGGAATGAAATACTCAAGGCGCTCGACGTGGCTGGTGGCGGGGCTGTTCGCCGTGTTGCTGCAAGCCTGCGGCGGAGGAGGCAGTGATTCGACCGGCAATGCATCGGTGCGGTTCATCAACGCCACCCAGACCCATGCTTCACTGGACCTGCTCGCAGGTTCGACCACGATCATCTCGGCCACCGCCCAGGACACGGCGAGCACCGCGGTGTCGCAGACCGCCGGCAGCATCACGATCCAGGCCAACGATGCGGGCGATACCACCTCGCTCACCAGCACGACCATGGCACTCGGCAAAGACCTGCATTACAGCGTGCTGGCCTACGAGTCCGGCGGCAGCGTCAAGCTGGCACTGCTCGGCGAAGACCTCGCGGTGCCGACCACGGGCAGCGCCGTGCTGCGCCTCTACAACGCGGGCAACACCGCCGGCACGTTCGACGTGTACGTCACCGCCACCGACACCGACCTGAGCACGGTCTCGGCACCGACGATCACGACCACCAACACCGCGCCGGCCTACCTGGTGGGCTCGTTCACCCCCGGAACCTACCGGGTTCGCATCACGGCGGCGGGCGCCAAGTCAGACCTGCGGCTGGACATTCCCTCGTTCACCTTGTCCGACCAGCAGACCGCCACGGTGATCCTGACGCCCAGCGCGGGCGGCAGCCTCGTCAACGGCGGCCTGATGGTGCAACAAGGCAGCTTCAGCGCGTACCGCAACACCAGCGCCCGCGTGCGCCTGGCCGCAGCGGTCTCGGGCAACGCGCTGGTCACGGCCAGTGCCGGCAGCAGCGTGATCGAAAGCGGCGTGGTGGCGCCCGCCATCGGCCCGTACGTGACGGTCCCGGTGGCCAGCGCGCTGGCCGTGAGCATCAACGGTGCACCGCAGAGCACGTCTCTGGCGCTCACAGCGGGCACCGATGTCACGCTGATGGTGCACGGTGCGCCCGGCGCGGCCACGGTGTCGGCGATCGTCGACGACAACCTGCTGCCTGCGTCTGCTGCCAACCTGAAGCTGCGCCTCGTCAACGGCTTGACCGGCGCGCCCATCGGCCTGTCGCTCTACGCCGACTTCGGCCTGCTGGCGAGCAACATTCAGCCCGCGCAGGCCTCCGTGGCCTCGGTGCTGGCCGGCAGCACCTCGATGCAGGTCGAAGCGAAATCGGCGGTCACGCAACAATCGGTGTTCCTGAACACCGCCCTCAACCTCCCCGGCAGCCGCGTGTACACGCTGTTCTTGCTGGGAGACAGCGCCGCTCCCGTCGGCCTGTTGTCGAAAGACCGCGGCGGCTAACGCTTCACCGCCACCTCGGTGACGACGATCTCGATGCCCTCGCCCGGCGCACCGTTGGCGAGCACGATCCGGGTGGCGTTGACACCGCGCGCGACCATGTAGTCGCGCGCGCTGGCGGCGCGGTCGCGCAGCAGGTTGGGGTTGCTCGTGGCGGTGTCGCCAGCGGCCGAGACCTTCAGCTTCGTCGTGTCGCCGCGCTGGCTGCGGGCCAGACGGTCGAGCACCGCCGCGAGCGCCGGCTTGACGACGAAGCTGCCGCGATCGAAGCAAAAAGTCAAAGGCACCTCGACCCGCAGGCTGCCATCGGCCTGCATCGAAAACACGACCGGCGTGCCCTTGAACAACTCGGCGAGGCGCTTCTGCTCGGCCGCCAGCGCCGGCCGCGGTGGCACCGGCGTCGAAGCCGGGGCTGTCGACGCGGCGGGGCTCGTCGGAGCGGCGGCCGAGGGCGTGGCGCCGGGTGCCGCCGGCGCGGGCGCCGTCGACTTGCCGGCGCAGCCAGCGAGGCCGGCAAGCAGCGCGGCGGTGAACAACAGGGAAATCTTCATGGCTGCCCATTAGAGCGCAGATGCGGCTCGGCGGCGGCCGAGCGCTTACGCCGGCGCAGTCTGCCGACGCCGCTTGGTGGGCAGCGGCGCAGGCACCAGTTGCGACACCACCAGGCGAACGTTCGACTGCATCGTCGCCACGGCCTTCTTGTCGCCCGACAGGTGCTTCAGCAAAGCTTGCTGAAACAGACCGTCGAACATCGCGTAAGCCACGCCGCTGGGCACGTGCACCGGCGCGCCGGTGAGTTCGGCAAAGCGTGACAGCACGCGCCAGATCATCTTCTCCAGGCTCTTGTCGATCTCGGCCACGTCGGCTCGGAAAGCCGCCTCGAACAGCGACTGCGCCCGCAGGTCGTACCAGAGGCGGTGCAAGGGCGCTTCCTTGCGCAGCGTGTCGCCGAGCGCGGCGGCAAAACCTTCGAGCAGTTCTTCGTAGCTCGTCGACGTGGTCGTGACCTCGTCGTAGCGCTTCACGCAGCGCGCCTTGTACTGGCGCACGCTGCACAGGATCAGGTCGAGCTTGTCTTCAAAGTAGTAGTGCAACACGCCGTGCGAGAACTCGGAGTTCTGCGCTATTTCGCGCAGGCTGGTGCGGGCGTAACCGAGCTCGGCCAGCGTTTGCAGCGCGGCTTCGCCGAGTTCGGCGCGGCGCTCGGCGAACTTGTCGTCGCGGGGTCGGGGTTGGGTGGCCATGCGGCGATTGTAAAGAGCGCCACGGCAAGCGGCCAGTGCCGTAAACATCGATTCTTGACACTTGTCCAAAACCCTCTTGACAGTTGTCAAGACGACTTCTACGATGAAATTCTTCCCTTGGACATTCGTCCAAACAACACCAGGAGACACCACATGAACAAGTTCGACCTGACCGGCCGCAAGGCCCTGGTCACCGGGGGCGCGCGCGGCCTCGGTGAAGGCATGGCGCAGGCGCTGGCGGCGGCCGGTGCCTCGGTGATGATCGGCGACGTGTTGACCTCGCTCGGGCGCGACGCCGTGGGCAAGCTCACGGCCAGCGGGGCCAAAGCCGGCTTCGTGAAACTCGACGTGACCCAGGAAGCCGACTGGCTCGCCGCCGTGAAAGCCACCATCGACACGCTCGGCGGTTTCGACATCCTGATCAACAACGCCGGCATCGAAGTGACTGCGCTGGTGTCCGAGATCGACCCCGATCAATTGCGCAAGATGCTCGACGTGAACATCGTCGGCACCGCGCTCGGCATGAAACACGCCTTCCGCGCGATGCGGCCCGACGGCGCGGCCGGCAAAGGCGGCGCGGTGGTCAACATCTCGTCGGTGGCGGCGACCATCGCCTTCCCCGCGATCGCCGGTTATTCGGCCACCAAGTCGGCGGTCGACCGCCTGACACGCGTCGGCGCGATGGAAGCCGGCAAGCTCGGCTACGGCGTGCGTGTGAACTGCATCTACCCGGGCCTGGTGCCGACCGAGATGGGCATGAAGCTGGCGGCCGACGTGGTCGCGGCCGGCCTGTTCGCGTCACCCGAAGCAGCGGTGGGCGCGATCATCGAACAGACACCTTCGGGCCGCCTCGGCGAAGTGAGCGACATGGCCGATGCGGTCGTGTTCCTGTGCTCCGACGCAGCGCGCTTCATCACCGGTGCAGGCCTGCCGGTCGACGGCGGCATGGGCATGTAAGCCGACCAACACAACAAGGACGAGACAAACATGAGCAACCCCAAAAAACCCGTCGTGGTCTACGGCGCTTCCGGCTACACCGGCCGGCTGGTGTGCGAGTACCTGCGCGAGTACGGCATCCCGTTCATCGCGGCCGGCCGCAGCGGCGAGAAGATCCAGTCCGCGATGAAATCGAACGTCGCCGGCATCGAGACCGCGAGTTATGAAGTGGTCGAGGTGATCCACACCGTCGAAGCGCTGACGCACCTGTTCAAAGGCGCGTCGGTCGTATTGAACACGGTCGGCCCGTTTTCGAAGTTCGGCCCCGAAGTCGTCGAAGCCTGTCTGGCCGCGAAGTGCCACTACACCGACACGACCGGCGAGCAGGACTGGCTGATCACGCTCGACGAAGAGTTCGGCGCGAAGTTCGGGGCCGCCGGCCTGCTGCTGTCGCCGGGCCTGGCGCAGATGTACACCACCGGCGAGATCGCAGCACAGTTGTGCCTCGAAACGCCGGGGCTCGACACGCTGGACATCGCGGTGTTCTGGGGCGGCAGCCCGACGATCGCGTCGACGCAGACCATCCTCGTCAACGCGGCGATGGCCAAGGCCTACTTCCTGGAGCAGAACCAGTACGTCGAACACCAGCCCGATGCGGGCTTGTACAACCTGACGATCCCGGGCCAGCACGAAGCGGCGCTCGCGCTGCCCTGGGGCGGCACCTCGCACCCGGTGTGGTTCAAGCGCGACCCGCGCGTGGCCACCGTCAAGGTGCTGGGCGGCGTGTTCAACAAGCCGCTGATGCAGGCGGTTCCGCACATCGTGACGGCGGCCCTGAAAGCCACCGAAGGCATGAACGACGCCGACCGTTATGCCGCGCTGGCGAAGACGGCCGCGGGTGTGATGAACAGCATGCCGCCGCGCGAGAATCCGCGCCTCAACAAGTCGGTCGACTCGGTTCACGCCTCGGGCCCGCTGGCGCGCGCGCACTGCGTGATCTTCGGCAACTGCAACTACAAACAGACCGGTTTGCTGCAGGCGTTTGCCGCTGCCTCGCTGCTGCAGCAGGCACCCAAGCGCGTCGGCTTCGCATCGGGCTGCCAGGCTTTCGGCCACCATGAACTGCTGGGCGCGTTGCGCAGCTTCGGTCTGGTGCAAGCGCC
>JANYFX010000389.1 GCA_025359585.1 Rhizobacter sp.
GTGCTGTTGAACGCGACCGCGCTCTGCCTCGTCGGCGTGGCGGCCGTGCTCGGTGGCGTGGCGCTGATGCTGTGGGCCGTGGTGCCTGCGGTGAACATCCACGCGCCCTGGGCGCTGATCGCGGCACCCGCCGTGCCGGCACTCGTGGCGTTGTGGTGCGCGTACGAAGGCCAGCGTGAAACGAGCAACGCCTTTGCCGATCTCAAACAGCAGATCGCCGCCGATCTGGTGATGCTGCGCGAAGTGAGCGCGGCATGAACCCGGTCGAACGCATCGAGTTGTCGCGCGCACGTTTGCGCGCCGCGATGACGCCGGCGCCCGCTCTGCCTGAAACGCACACCGCCGCGCTGCCGTGGTTGCAGCGCCTCAAAGACCAACCTGCGATCGGCATCATTGTCGAAACGCTGCAGGCCTGGTGGTCGCGGCACCCCTTGCGCGCCGTGGTGCATGTGGCGAGCGAGGCCGGCAATGCGGTGGCCAAGCCGATCGCACAGCACAACCCGGTCGCGCTCGTCCTGGTGGCCGGCGTGGCGGGCGCACTGCTGGCGTGGAGCCGCCCGTGGCGCTGGGCCCTCAAGCCCGCGCTGTTCGCCGGGTTGATGCCACAACTCATTTCGCGCGTCGTCGCCAACCTGCCGCTCGAATCCTGGCTGGCCGTTTTCGGCTCGACGCTGTCGGGCGGCAAGCCGCCCACCGAACCCTTCCGGAACGCACCATGAGCACACACACTTTTCACGCGCCACGCTGGCCCACCGCGTCGATTCCCGATGCGACCGACACCTCGCCGATGGAACTCTCCGAGTTGGGCGCCCACATCGACCGTTGCAACGGCTGCCGCGGCCGCTGGTTCGCGCTGCGTTGCGCCGCAGATGCGGTGCACGACTTCGTCGCGCCGCGCTTCGTCACCACCTTGCTCGTCGCCACCGTGGTGATGGGGCTCGCAGCGCTCGCGCTGTGATGTATGGCCCAGAGGCATGACTCAATCCGGCTTGCTGAGGCTGGTCCCCGACGCACCGAAAGCACTGCGTGACATTCTCGAAGGCACGCGTGGCACGGTCGAACCACCGAACCGGTCGGAAATCTTCGGCCCCGAACGTTTTGCACAACACGGGCTGAGTCTCGGCGAGACCCACCGTGCGGAACCCGCATCGGGCCGCTCGGCAGCGTTCTTCCCGCGCCTGCAAGACAACATCCGGGTGCTGCGCGAGTCCGAGCTCTACATCGCCGCGCAGGCCCACACCGGCTACCAGGTGAGCCCCGCAGCCGAGTGGCTGCTCGACAATTTTCACCTGATCGAAAGCCAGCTCAAGGCGATTCACGAAGGCCTGCCGCGGCGCTATTTTCGCGACCTGCCGGTGCTCATTGACGAGCCGCTCGCCGGCCTGCCACGCATCTACAGCGTGGCCTGGGCCTTCGTCGCACACACCGACAGCGCCTTCGACGAAGACCTGCTGGCGGTTTTTCTCAAAGCCTATCAACAACGGCGCGAACTCACGCTCGGCGAGCTGTGGGCCTTGCCGACCACGCTGCGCGTGGTGCTGGTCGAAAACCTGCGACGCCTGGCCGAGCGCCTGGCCACCAACAAGGCCGCGCGCGAACTCGCCAACCTGGTGTGCGACCGCATCGAACATTACAGCGTCGCCGATCTCGACGAACTCGTCGCCCTGCTGAACCAGCGCGGTGTCGGCCGCACCTTCCTCGTGCAGATGGCGCAGCGCCTGCAAGACCACCGCACACCGGCCCTGTCGCCGCACAACGCTTCTAGCCACCACGAGTGGTTGCACCGCGCCCTGCCCGATCTGGCCGCGGCACAGGCACAACAACCCGCCGACCAGGCGGCCGACAACCTGAGCGTCAGCAACGCCATCGGTTCGCTGCGCCTGATCGGCAATGCCGACTGGCCCGAGATCATCTGCCACACCAGCGCGACCATGCAGTTGCTGCTGGGCTCGCCCGCGTTCGCAGCCGAGCGCGACGACACCCGCGACGACACGCTGCACCAGGTCGAGGTGCTGGCGCGCAAGAGCCACCGCAGCGAGACCGCCGTGGCGCAGACCCTGCTCGACCTGATGCACCGCGACGACGCATCCGGCGCAAGCACAGCCGCCAGCCACTGGCTGCACGGCGCCGGCCGGCCGGAGCTGATGCGCCAGCTCGGGTTGAACGAGACGGCAGCGCAGATGTGGCGCACCGTGCAACGGCGCGGCGCACTGCCGGCCTACCTCGCCACGCTGGCAGGTGGCACGCTCGCGCTGGTCGCGTGGATGCTGATGCGCCACAGCGCGCTGCCGAACGCGGACGCTCCCATCGGCCTCAGTTTGCTGGTCGCCGGCCTGATGCTGTTCCCCGCCTCGGAAGCGGTGGTCGCCGTGATCAACCGCCTGATCAGCGAGTCGGCGCGACCGAGCCACCTGCCGCGTTTGTCGCTGGCGCACGGCATACCGCCCGAGCACCGCGTGATGGTGGTCATTCCGGGCATGCTGACGAGCCACACCGCCGCCGTCGAACTCGCGCACCGGCTCGAGCTGCACCACCTTGCGAACCCCGAGCAGAACACCCAGTTCGCGCTGTTGACCGATTGGGCCGATGCGCCAACCCGCCAGCTCGAATCCGACACCGCGCTGCTCGCCGCCGCCGTCGCGGCGGTCGAGGAACTCAACACACGCTACCCAGGCGCGCCGGGGCAAGCGCCACGCTTCATCGTGCTGCACCGCGAGCGCCTGTTCAGCGAGACCGAGCAAAAGTGGCTCGGCTGGGAGCGCAAGCGCGGCAAGCTCGAACAGCTGATCGATCTGCTCGCGACCGCCGAGGCGGGCAAGCCGCACACCGGCCCGTTCATGGCCCTGGACGAGCTCTCGCGCGTCGAACCCGGCACACGCTACGTCGTCACGCTCGACGGCGACACGCAGTTGCCGCCAGGCCGCCTGCGCGAACTCGTCGGCGTGGCCGCGCACCCGCACAACGAGCCACAGATCGACTTGGCCACGCGCACCGTGACACGTGGCTACGCGATCCTTCAGCCGCGTGTGGTCACGCCGCTGCCCGCGCCGAAAGACTTCACGCTCTACCACTGGCTGTTCGCCGGCCAGTGCGGCATCGACCCGTACAGCGCGGCATCGTCCGAGGTCTATCAAGACGTGTTCCGCGAAGGCACCTTCACCGGCAAGGGCCTGCTCAACGTGAGTGCGCTGCACGCCGTGCTGTCGCATCGCCTGCCCGAAGGCCAGGTGCTGAGCCACGACCTGCTCGAAGGCGCGCTAGCCCGCTGCGCCACCGTGACCGACATCGCGGTGATCGAAGACGCGCCCTTCCACGCCGACGTGGCCGCTTCGCGCGTGCACCGCTGGACCCGTGGCGACTGGCAGTTGTTGCCCTTCCTCTTCAACCCGTCGAAGTACCGCACCCGCGCCATCAACCGCTGGAAGATGATCGACAACCTGCGCCGCTCGCTGGTCGCGCCGATGTCGCTCGCCTTGCTGGTGCTGGCGCTCGGCACCGACACGGTCGCGCCGCTCGCGGCGCTCGCGCTGGTGTTCGGCGCGCTGATCGCCGGGCCGCTGATGGGCGCGGTGGCCGGCCTGGCGCCGAGCCACGACGACATCGCCAAGCTCCACTTCTACCGCCAGGCGCTGACCGAGCTGCGGCGCGCCGTGCTGAGCGGCCTGTGGCTCTCGGGGCAGTTGCTGCAGCAGGCGATGCTGAGCGTCGACGCGGTGACGCGCGCGCTCTGGCGTATGGGCGTGAGCCGGCGCCACCTGCTCGAATGGACCACCGCGGCGGCGGCACAGGCGTCGGCCTCCACGCAGCTCGGCGCCATCGTGCGCAAGCACCGGGCCGTGCCGCTGGTGGCGCTGGTGGTCTGGCTCGGCCTGCTCGCCGCCGGCACGCATTCGGTCGTGCTCGGCACGCTGCTGTGCGCGGCCTGGGCTGCGTCACCGCTCTGGACCTGGTGGGTCAGCCGCCCGCGCCCGCCGAAGCGCGACGCCACCCTGCCTGCAGGTGACCAGGCCTACCTCGAAGACGCGGCGCGCGACACCTGGCGCCTGTTCGAGCGCTGCGTGGGCGTTGACGACAACCACCTGCCGCCCGACAACCTGCAACTCACGCCCGAGACCCTGCTTGCGCACCGCACCTCGCCGACCAACATCGGCCTGTACATGCTGAGCGCGGCCTGCGCGCGGCAGTTCGGCTGGGTCGGCACACAAGACCTGCTGGCGCGGCTCGAAGCCACGCTGCAAACGCTCGCCGAATTGCCACGCCACCGCGGCCACTTCCTGAACTGGTACGACACGCAGAGCAAGGCGGCGCTGCTGCCGATGTACGTGTCGACCGTGGACAGCGGCAACTTCAGCGGCCACCTGCTGGCGGTGGCGCAGGCCTGCATCGAACTGGCGCGCGCACCTTTCGACACGGCGGCCACGGCACGCGCGCTGGCCGCATCGATGGCCCGCATCGCGCCCTTGCGCGTGGCCATCAACGCAGCCCTGCCCGACGGGGCCATCGCACGCCTGCTGGCCCTGCCCGACCCGCTCGTCGAAGCGCACGACGCGCCCGAACACCTCGAAGGCCTGCTTCGCAGCGCCGCCGACGAGCTGGCGAGCAGGCTGGTGAGGCGCGACTCGGAGGCGAGCAGGTCGTAGAAACTCGCGTCGAGCTGCTGCTCGGCGACACG
>JANYFX010000412.1 GCA_025359585.1 Rhizobacter sp.
GTCTTTTTGTCTGGGGCTCGCGCCCTTACCACCTAACTGTACTGAGCAACACTTATTGACAAACGTCAATAAAGTGTGCTATACTATAATCTGTTCTGCCCTTTGTTTTTTCATTTTTTTTCCGGCATTTCGCCACAACCAGCTCACCAGGAGGATTTCCATGAGCACGATTCTGAATACTGTCCGCATTGTCGCCTTCACCCTCTTTGCTTCCGTCTTCCTGTCCGCCTGCGGCGGTGGGAGCGGGGAATCCACGGCCATTCCCCAAAAGGGGGATCTGGACTTCTCGTTGTCGGCTGCAGACCCGCAGACGTTGATTCCCAACCAGAAGAATGCGCTGGGCGGCAAGCTGACAGTCACCTCGAAGGGGGTGTACAGTACGTCAGGCTTCGTCATTGGCAAGGGCGACCTGCTCGACAAGATCCAGTCGGTCAGCATCTACTCGGTTGCGGGTGTGCAGTACTACATTCCCGATTTTGGGCTCTACAAAACCAAAGATGGTGATACTGCCATCGGTTTCTACGGGTCCCCGTGGCAACTCGATGGAAAGCACGATTTTGTGCTTGCTGTCGACTTGAAGCCTGGCATCCCGCTGGGCTCGAGGATTGACTTCGCTCTTGGGCAAGTGGTGAACAGCCAGGCTGGGGTCACGACCAGCTCAAGCGGCTCGTCGACACTCCAGATGACGAGCAAGACCGGCTATGGTGCTCCGGTCGTCACAGCTGTTGACAGCAGCTGGATGAGCGGTCTGTACCTCGATCAAGAGGTGAAGCGTTCGCTTCGTGTCACTTGCCCCGTTGGCAATGAAGTTGCTTGCTCGGTGAATGCTCTTAAGATGACTTCATCCGAAGGGCAAGGGCTGCAGGTATCCGTCCAGGGTGTTTCGATGTCCATTTCTGGATACTGCAGCTACATCTCCTACGACAGCTCTGGCGCGTCCGACTGGTACGCGACCTGCAGCTACACCATTGGCTCCAGCATCGGCCTTCGTCTTGTGCCTGGGCAAAGCGCCCTCTTCACGTTCACGAGCTACGCTCGAAACGTGACGAGCTGGCTCTCGGTCGGAGCCATCACCGTTCAGGTGAACGGTGTCGAGGTTGCACCTGTGCTTCCAAAGGACTGCTCGCTCATTGTGAGCGACAACTCTGGTTGCAAAGGCTAAGCATCCACATGGAGCTTCACAGCTTCGAAACAGCGGATCCCTCGGATCCGCTTTTTCTTTTTGTACTGTATCTTATAGTTTTATAGCCAGAATCTTGCTATGCTTGTACTATATGAAAAAATATATCGTTTCTTTCATCGCTTTTACCACTTTATTTTATTCAGAGCAGTTCGCTTTTGCGCAGAATCTAACCGATGGTGATCCATCAAATGATGTGTGTATCAATCTCCAAACTGCAGTCTTTCGCTATCGCTCTAATGATGCTATGACAAATGGCGAAGTCTCAGTACTGCAAGACTTTCTCGTCGACAAGGGGCTACTCACCGGTCAATCAACTGGCTTTTATGGGCGTGCTACCGTTGCTGCGGTCAAGCTGTATCAAAGACAGACCGGCATTTCTCCAACAGGCAATGTGGGAGCACTCACGAAGAGCTTTATTATGAAAGAGACGTGTCAAACATATGGTGGTGTATCGACAAGTCCGAGCGTAGATCCAGTCGTCATCACTCCATCAATCGGAGGCATTCTTAATATGACTTATTATTATTTGAATAGCGTAAAAACTAGATGTGGTAAACGTCTCTTTGTGGGAAATACTGGTGTTCATGTACAAAATGGACAATTTGTTTATCAATCAGGGGAATACAAGACAGAAGCTGAATGCAAGAGTGTGAATGGACTTTCTTACAATGACAGCACTGGAGATGGGTCAGTTTATGTTAGCTATTATAGCTATAACACTGTCTATCAAATGTGTACGGAAAGTGTCTATATGGGTAATGATGAAAGTCGTGTTTCAAATGGGCAGTACGTATATCGAGCGGGGGAATACAAGACAGAAGCTGAATGTAGGAGTATGCAAAGTCTGACAAGACAGAATACACAGCCATATATCAGTAATGCTACTGTAGAAACAAATAGTGGTGGGTCTAAAATACTAAGAGTGTATGGAAATAATTTGACGGATACCGTTATGGTAAACGGGTGTAAAAGTTTTAGTTCTCAAAAAGGTGAGCAGACAGCAATGGCCTTTTATATAGATGATGCATTTAACTATTGCATTAGATCCGGGACAGATTTTTCTATCTACATGACTTCGAGCACGAACACATCGGTAAAATCAAATATGTACGCCGTGAAGAATGCACCACTTGTTAAAATTACTGCGCTCACAGCTGGTCTCGTTCCCTACCAAGTGCCGAGCGACACATCACTCTTTAAAATAGAGGTGATGGGACAGAACTTAAATAGCCTAAATTATCTTCAGACGGAAGTGCTTGTTGATGGTACTCAAAGTATTACAAGGAGCAGCTTCATTGAAGCCTCCGACAGTAAGATAGCCTTTTACTATAAAGTATGTTCTGGGTGTAAATATGTTATGAATGTTTCTGGTGTAGATAAAAATGGAGTGAAGACAAATGGGGTGCAAATACAAGTTGATAATAATGTTACTAGTGCTCAGCCTTCTGTTGACTCATCGTTTACTTTTTCCCAGCAGTATAACAGTGGTGTGAGAGGTGGTATGGCTTCTAACTTCACCTATCAAATTAATAACTGGAGAGATGGCCTCGTTCTCGATATCGAACCCATTGTTAATTGTAATGACATGTATTTGGTCCCGGTTAAAAGAGAGTGTGGTAATTATCTCTTTGATATTAGCGGTCAAGCTACTGAAAAATATATAGGAGTTGCTGCCGATCCTTATGTGAAAAGTGGTGCTCTGTATAGAATAACAGGATTGGGTTCACAGGTGCAGATATACGGGTATGTAAGAGGGGGTTATGTAGAAACTCCAGGTGTCACAACAACCCCGGTACCAGATACTATTGACTTCAAGTTTATCATGAGAGATACGACCCAAGGAGGAAAAGAAATTTGGTCAAAGACTGAAAGAGTTCAATTTAA
>JANYFX010000481.1 GCA_025359585.1 Rhizobacter sp.
CGATGGCGTCGACACCACCAGCACCTCGACTGCCGTCATACAGACCGTGATAGCCCAGACCGCGACGACCACGACCCTGACTTCCAGCGTCAACCCCACAACCGGTCATCAGCCCACGGTACTCAGCGCCACGGTGAGCCCGGCAACGGCCACGGGGTCTGTGAACTTCATGGACGGCACAACCAACCTGGGCTCCGGCAACCTGAGCGCTGGAGTGGCTACGCTCAGCACGGGTTTGCCGACGGCCGGTACCCGCAGCCTCACAGCGGCCTATCAGGGCGATATTTCGAACGCCACAAGCACCTCCGGAGTCGTCAGCCAGACTGTCAATGCACAGTCGACGACAACTGCGCTCACATCCAGCGTCAACCCGAGCTACGCCAACCAGACCACGGTGCTCACGGCCACCGTGAGCCCGTCGACCGCGACCGGTTCGGTGAACTTCATGGACGGGGCGACTACTTTGGGCAGCGGGAATGTCTCCGGAGGAGTTGCCACATGGTCCGGCAGTCTGACGACGGCGGGAACGCACAACCTGACCGCTGTATACGTCGGCAATGGAGTCGATACCACCAGCACTTCAACTGCCCTCATACAGACCGTTGTGGCCAAGACCACCACGACCACGACCTTGACGTCTAGCGTCAATCCAACGACTGGCCATCAGCTCACGGTACTTACGGCAACGGTGAGCCCGGCCACTGCCACGGGTTACGTGAACTTCATGGACGGCGCCTCACTTGTCTACAACGCGTACCTGAGCGCGGGGGTGGCCACTCTAAACACCGGACTGCCGACAGCCGGTACACGCAGCCTCACGGCGGTCTACCAGGGTGATACCGTAAATTCGCCAAGCACCTCCGGAATCGTCAGCCAGACTGTCAATACACAGTCGACAACGACCTCGCTCACCTCCAGCGTCAACCCGAGCTACGCCAACCAGGTCACGGTGCTCACTGCCACCGTGAGCCCGTCGACCGCGATCGGCACGGTGAATTTCAAGGATGGGACAACTACCTTGGGCAGCGTCGTTCAATACGACGGCGTCGCCACGTGGAACGGAATTCTCACGACAGCCGGAACGCACAACCTGACCGCTGTCTACGTCGGAGACGGTGCCGACACTACCAGCACCTCGGCTGTCATCGCACAGGTTGTCAAGGCCCAGTCCGCAACGTCCACGACCTTGACGTCCAGCGTCAACCCCACCCTCGGAAATCAAACCACGTTGCTCACCGCCACCGTGAGTCCTGCGACCGCCACCGGGTATGCGGTCTTCATGGATGGCGCTTCGATTGTGGGGAGCGCCAACATGACCGCAGGCGTCGCCACGCTGAGAACGGCGCTCCCGACCGCCGGTACGCGCAACCTCACGGCGGTCTACATGGGTGACACCGTGAACGCTGTCAGCACGTCCGCGGTCGTCACTCAGATTGTCAATACCCAGTCGACGGCGATTTCGCTCACGTCCAGCGTCAACTCCAGCTACGCCAACCAGACGACGATGCTCACTGCCACCGTGAGCCCGATTACTGTCGCGGGATATGTCATGTTCATGGACGGTACGACTACGTTGGCATCCCTGAACCTGAACGCAGGGGTCGTCACGTTTGGTGCTGCGTTTCCGACCGCAGGCACACACAATCTGACCGCGAAATATATCGGCCGTGGTCCCGAAACCAACAGCACGTCAAACGCCATCGTGCAAAACGTCATTCCGCAGACCCCGACGACCACGACCTTGACGACCAGCGTCAATCCGACAAGTGGCCATCAACCCACGGTGCTGACCGCCACGGTGAGTCCGGCAACGGCCACGGGATACGTGAACTTCATGGACGGTACGTCCAGTCTGGGCTCCGCCTACCTGAGTGCAGGGGTTGCCACGTTCACCAAGGTGTTGCCAGCGGCCGGCATACGCAGCCTCACTGCTGTCTATCAAGGCGACATTTTGGACGCCACGAGCACCTCAGGGATCGTGAACCAGACTGTCAGCGCGCAGTCGACCACGACCGCGCTCACGTCCAGCGTCAACCCGAGCTACGCCAACCAGACCACGGTGCTCACTGCCACCGTGAGCCCGTCGACCGCGACCGGCACGGTGAAATTCATGGATGGGGCGACAGCCCTGGGCAGCGTTTCCGTCTCCGCCACCGGCGTGGGAACTTGGTCCGGCAGTTTGGCAACGGCGGGAGCGCACAACCTGACTGCCGTCTACATGGGCGATGGCCTCGACACCACCAGCACGTCAACTGCGCTGGTACAGACCGTCCAGGCCCAGACTGCCACGACAACGACCTTGACATCCAGCGTCAATCCGACAAGCGGCCATCAGCCGACGGTGCTGACCGCCACGGTGAGTCCGGCAACGGCCACGGGGTCCGTGAAATTCATGGACGGCACCACCAGCCTGGGCTACGGCACCCTGAGCGCGGGAGTGGCCACGCTGAACGCGACGCTCCCAACGGTGGGTTCTCACATCCTCACTGCCGTTTATCAGGGTGACGTCTTGGACGCGACAAGCACCTCCGGGACCGTCAGCCAGACTGTCAACCTACAGTCGACCACGACAACGCTCACGTCCAGCAGCAACCCAACCTACGCCAACGAACTCACGGCGCTCACTGCCACCGTGAGTTCATCCGCAACTGGTACGGTCAACTTCATGGATGGGGCGACGACCCTGGCCAGCAAAAGTCTCTATGCAGGAATGGCCACGTGGGTAGGCAGCTTTACGACCGCGGGACCGCACAACCTGACTGCGGTCTATGTTGGCGATGGTCTCGATACCCCCAGCACCTCGACTGTGCTCGTACAGACCGTCAACGCCCAAACCGCCACGACCACGACCATGACGTCCAGCGTCAATCCGACAACCGGCAACCAGCAGACGGTGCTGACCGCCACGGTGAGTCCGGCAGCCGCCACAGGATGGGTGAGCTTCATGGACGGTGCGACTAGCCTGGGCACCGTCAGCCTGAATATGGGTGTGGCCACGTTGACAAGGGCGCTCCCGCTGGTTGGGACTCGCAGCCTCACGGCGGTCTATCAGGGCGAGTTTGTCAATGCCTCTAGCACCTCCGGGATCGTGAGCCAGGTCGTCAACACACAGTCGACAACGACTGCGCTCACGTCCAGCGTTAACCCCACCAGCGGCAATCAGCCCACGACACTCACTGCCACGGTGAGCCCGACAACCGCCAAGGGCTATGTGAACTTCATGGACGGCGCGGCATTTTTGGGCTCTGTGAATCTCACCGCAGGTGTCGCAGTGTTGACCAGGGGGATGCCGACCGCAGGCGCTCGCAACCTCACTGCGGTCTATCTGAACGATGCCGTAGACGCCCCAAGCACCTCTGCCGTCACGATCCAAACTGCAACGATGCAGTCGACAACAACCTCGCTCGCGTCCAGCGTCAACCCTAGTTACCCCAACCAGCCAACGGTACTTACTGCCACCGTGAGCCCCTCGCTCGCGACTGGCTCGGTGTCGTTCCTCGAGGGGGCAAACCTGCTCGGAACGGCGCTCATCACCAATGGCTCTGCGAGTGTGACGACAAGCTTCTCTTCGACGGGAGCGCACAGCGTTCGAGTCATCTATTCCGGTGACGGCATGGACGACGGCAGCACGTCTGCGGTCTTCACCCAGACCGTTTCGCAATCCACCATGAGCGCCAGCCCCAACCCGGCCAACATCGGCCAAAGCGTAGTTCTGACAGCCAACGTAGCGGTGCCCAACGCCACCGGCTCCGTCACTTTCAAGGAAGGCACGACCGTGCTCGGCACCGGCACCCTCAATGCCGGTGTGGCCACGCTCACCACCAGCTTCGCCACGGCCGGCTCGCACGTGCTGTCGGCCAGCTTCGGCGGCATCACTGCGACGATGGACGAAACCGTCTACGCCCAGACCAGCAGCACCATCCTGAGCTCAAGCCTTAACCCTGCGGCAGTCGGCCAGGCCGTCACGCTCAGCGCCGCGGTGACCGGCACCGGCGCCAGCGGTACGGTGACCTTCCAGGACGGCCCCACAACCCTGGGCAGTGCTCCTGTGGTGGCGGGAGTGGCAACCCTGCCCACGACCTTCACGACCAACGGCAGCCACACCCTGACCGCCGTTTACAACGGCGACCCGGTGAATGCGTCCAACGCGTCCGCGCCCTTGGTGCAGACCGTCACCACCACGGGCGCCGTGGTCACCACGCTGGGCCTCACCGCTTCGGCAGACTACGTCCCCAGTGGAACTGCAGTGATCCTGACTGCAGCGCTTGGCGGCGGCAGCGCTTCACCGAGCGGCAACGTCGTCTTCAAAGACGGCGCCAGCGTACTCGCCACTGTCGCGCTGAGCGCCGGCCAGGCGGCCACAACTCAGACCCTCAGCGGCGTCGGCACCCACGTCATCACCGCCAGCTACGTCGGCAATTCCGCCAACCTTGCCTCCGCGTCCAACGCCCTTGGCATCGATGTTGTTGCCGCGCCCGGCGCCACTGGCAACACCCCCGGCGCTATGACCTGGGTCTACGGCTACGACGCCAAGGGCAACCCGTGGATCACGATCGATCCCAACGGCAAAGAGAGCAACACCAACTACGATAGCCTCGACCGCGCCTTCCAGATCATCCGGCCCGCGCCGGCCGGCTCCGGCGCACCCACCGTCATCACCAACGGGTACAACGGCCAGGACCGTCTCACGAGCGTGCTCGACCCGCGCCAGCTCGCCACCACCTACAGCGTTGACGGCCTGGGCAACACCATCGCCCAGACCAGCCCCGACGCCGGGCCCGCCAGCGCCACCTTTGACGGCGCGGGCAACGTGCTGACCCGCACCGACGCACGCGGCAAAGTCACGCGCTACACCTACGACACCTTGAACCGCCTGACCAGTGCCACCTACGCCAGTGGTGTTCCCACCGTGTACGGCTACGACGGTGGCG
>JANYFX010000494.1 GCA_025359585.1 Rhizobacter sp.
TTGCACAACCGGGGGCCTCCGGCGGCCTGGCAGGGGCCCTGCACTGATCAAAGATCAACCAACAGCCAATACAGAAAACCCACCAACCCGTGTCACCCATCCGCCACGAGAAACTGTCACCTATCCGCCCGGTCGCTCACACAGCAGAGTGCTTGAATTGATTGCTACCAGTGGCTTGGATGCAAGCGTGCTGAACTTTGCCCATTCTGCGACCACCGCCGACTCGACTTGCTTGAGTGCCTGCTGGGTTGGAGTTCCAGCGTACAAGACTTCAATTCGACTACTGCCTGGGGTAGTGCGTGATCGAATCTCCGTAACACCGGCAAGCTCATTTACGGCGCGCTCAAGTGGTGCGGTCACTAGCCGCTCGATTTCGTGAGCGTCCTTGCTTGCGACTACCGTTTCCACGACGACTACTTGGCTCATTGAATTTTGGCTATTTGCACAGGAGGCCAGCAGAAACGAGACAAAGACGATTCGAAGGACTGGGAACATTTGAGACGCCTAACGTTTGACATGAGGGGTGACCAAAAGGCGCAGCCTTTTGGGCATCCCCTCGATGGAAGAGTTAGGCGTCATCTGCGGTGCCGCGGAGCTTCTGGCTACGAGCGCGGACAAGCGCCCGCCACATGTAGAAGAGTGCGGCTACGCGCAACGCTATGTGAACGACCAAGGCTTTGTGCATGGTGCTTGCGACGGGTTCGGACGCAATAGCCGCAACGTTTACTGCCAGCGCTATAGCCTGAAAGATACTAAGGAAGACGACAGGCCAGAGACTAGGCCGAATCCATAGCCATGCAACCCCGGCGCCGAGGACAACTAGATCGATTACGTTTGCGCCCATGCTCCCAAGGATCACCATCCCAAGAGCGAGCCAAAGCATGTGCCCAGCTTGGATTGAGATTGCTGGCAGATACGCGATATCTCGCGGTCTAAGCAGCTTGCTGCCGAGATACCAGACTGCGCCAGAGAAAGCGAGGGGGATCACCAGATTGATGCCAGAGTAGATGCCAACTGCACCGCCAACGACTGACGCAACCAGCCCTTTCGCTTTCATGGCTGTGGACGGATCGTTGGGTTTTTGGGGCGTGGACACTCTTTGACTCCTAACGTTTGACATGAGGGGTGACCGAAAGGCGCAGCCTTTTGGGCATCCCCTCGATGGAAGGGTTAGGCGTCGCCATTCGGACCCCCACCGAAGACTGCCTTCACTGCGGGACAAGGAACCATTTGAAAGCACAAATGGTACGGAGCATCGCGTTTGAGCCAGCTTCTTTGCCCGTGCAGAAAGTTCTCAAGTAAGTTCGTCATGAACTTCCTCTCTGCGTTGAACATCGGTGACGCATTGTCTAGGATGATGGCCAGACCTGCTGAGCGGTTGCCAAGGGACAGCAAGTCGTCCCACCACCGCACCCAGTTGGGCTCGTGCTTCTCATCATAGGGCGGGTGGTCGGTTTCGGCAGCGTAGCCAATGACATTCGGAATTTCCCACGTCTTTTCCATGTATCTGGCGCAGTCGAGGTAGACGACGTGTACTTGCTTGACGCGAAGCTCTTCGGCAAGCTCGCGCAAGTCTTCTGTGGTTGGCTCCTCGTCGATGAAGTGGACGGATCTTCCCGCCGATACAGACTGCAAACCGTAGGTGCTCATGGGATGTATTGCTACGCCTAACGTTTGACATGAGGGGTGACCAAAAGGCGCAGCCTTTTGGGCATCCCCTCGATGGAAGGGTTAGACCGATGCGTCGCGGAAGGCACGAAGAACCGTATTGATGCGAGTTTGATAGCCAGGCCCCTGAGCCTTGAACCATTCAAGTACATCGTTGTCGACCCGAAGCGAGATTGAGGCTTTGGAAGCAAGCGGTTGTAGGCCGCGCCGCACCATGCCTCGGACGATGTGTTTGACTTCGGCCTCGGGATGCTCGACTGTGGGTTTACCTGGATCTTTGGACCTCAGGCTAGCCCAGTCAGTTTTGGATTTCACTGAAGTAAATTTGTGCTTCACGGCTTGTGGCTTTGCGGAAGGAGATGACGCGGATTTCATGTTCGTTCTCCGTATGGGCGATTGAGACTGGAACGCCGGCCAGCAGCCCAAGAGTGATGAAGCGCTGCTCGCCGTAGGAGAACCTGTCGTCTTCGAACGTGTACGTCAGCGATTCAAATACGCTGTGCGCGTCAACGAAGTCGAGCCTGTGTTCCTTCAGATTGAGGGCTCGTTTCCGTTCTGACCAAGTGAACTCCATGGACAAAGTGTATATACAAAGCGTATTGGCGTCAACGAGGAGCGTGGGGAACAGTTGGTGAGCGGTCTAACGTTTGACATGAGGGGTGACCGAAAGGCGCAGCCTTTTGGGCATCCCCTCGATGGAAGGGTTAGGCCGCACTCTGTGACCTACCACTGCATGAGTTCATCTGAGCCATAGAAGCGAGCCGGATTTCCTTTGTAGTGCGGCAGGTCATCTTTGATCGGCGTTGCGACATACCGGCACTGAACGTGAAATTCGGGACGGAACATTCCTTCGGGGAGCAAGTCGGCGTTTACGCCGCGAACTCCGTAGCCTGGGACTTCAGCGAACAGATACGTGCTGCAGCGCTTGCACTTGGTACGAGGCGTGGTCTTGAGAGTGAAGGTCTCGGTTTCTCCTCTGGTTACGGATACAGCGGCGGCTGGAAACAGCGAGCTTGGATAAGCGTTGCCATGAACTGTCTGGCAATCGTCGCAATTGCAGAAGAACTGAGCAATCGGCTGACCGGTGAGCTGTAGCCGAACGGTACCGCAAGGGCATTGAATGTTGGTAATCATCAGGGCTTTCTGTAGCGATGTCGTGCGGCCTAACGTTTGACATGAGGGGTGCACAAAAGGCGCAGCCTTTTGGGCATCCCCTCGATGGAAGGGTTAGGCGTCGGAGTTGACGAGACAGGCCGTTGCATGCCGGACTTTAGCCGCAGCCTTTGTGGCAGGGCAACTGAAG
>JANYFX010000506.1 GCA_025359585.1 Rhizobacter sp.
ACTACCTCAAGGCGCCGCTCGACACCTCGGTCAACGGCTACCTTGTCAACACCGGATCGAAGCTCGTGTTGATCGACACCGGCGCCGCCGGCCTGTTCGGCCCGACGCTCGGCAACCTGCTCGCGAACCTGAAAGCGGCGGGCTACCAGCCCGAGCAGGTCGACGAGATCTACATCACCCATATGCATGCCGACCACGTCGGCGGGCTGATGGCGGGTGACAAGCTTGCATTCCCCAACGCCATCGTTCGTGCCGACAAACACGACGCCGACTTCTGGCTCAGCCAGGCCAACCTCGACAAGGCACCGGCCGACGCGAAGGGCTTTTTCCAGGGCGCGATGGCGTCGTTGAATCCTTATGTCGCGGCCGGCAAGTTCAAGGCCTTCGAAGGTGACACCGAGCTCGTGCCAGGCGTCAAGGCGGTGGCGACACCCGGGCACACACCCGGGCACAGCATCTACAAGGTCGAGAGCCAGGGCCAGACGCTGGTGCTCTGGGGCGACCTGATGCACGTGGCCGCGGTGCAGTTCGCCGAGCCGGGTGTGACGATCCAGTTCGACACCGACAGCAAGAGCGCCGCCGTGCAGCGCAAGCGCGCTTACGCCGAAGCCGCGAAACAGGGCTACATGGTCGGTTCGGCCCACATCTCGTTCCCCGGCCTCGGCCACCTGCGGGCCCAGGGCAAGGGCTACGAGTGGCTGCCGGTCAACTACAACGGCTTGAAGTAAATCAGGCCGCGGGCACCTCGGCGGCCAGGCCGGCGAGGTAGGTGTCGAGCACCTGGGTGCCGACCTTCACCAGGTTGAACCCGGTCGGGTCGAGCATCCAGTTGTGCAGCAGGCCGTCGAACAGCGCGTGCAGGCCGATGGCCGCCGCGCGTGCGGGTACTCGGCGCGACAGCTCTCCACGTTTCATCGCCTGCTTCAGCGTGTGTTCCACGTCGGCGAGGCAGCCGTTGCGAATGCCCAGGTGGCGTTCGCGCACGGCTTCCATCTCGCCGACGTACTCGACCTTGTGCGTGGCGATGCCGAACACGCGCTTCATCTGCGCGTCTGCCACGACCCGGCGCAGCACGGTCACGAAGCCGTCACGCATCTGTGGCACGGTGAGGTCCGCCTCGGTTGCGCCGCAAACACCGCCGCCTTCTTCGAGCGGCATCGTTGCGCGATCCATCATCGCGTTGAACAGGTCGGCCTTGTCCTCGAAGTGCCAATAGATGGCGCCGCGCGTGACACCGGCGGCCTTGGCTATTTCATGCAGCGACGTGCCCGACACGCCACGCTGCTCGAACACCAGCTCGGCGGTGTCGAGGATGTGGCTTCGGGTCGCCTGGGCTTCTTGTTTCGTTCTGCGGACCATGGGGTTGCTGCGGCGCGGCAAGTTCTACATACATTCAAGACTGTATGTATACTGTACTCCATTGGTGACCCGGCTGCAGCCGATTCCGGTGTTCGTTTCGGTCCCTCTCCTGTTCTCTCTCCATCTTCCCCGGTGCCGGTGGCGCCCCATGCTCTGAAGGGTTTTGCATGTCAGCGTTGAAAAACGGTTTGGCGCGTTCTGCTGTTGCAGGCGCCGTTGTGGTGGCCGTCTCGTTGCTCGCTGCCTGCGGGCAAAAACCCGCCGAGGGCGCGGGCCCCGGGGGTGGCGCGCCGCCGCCGGCCGAGGTTGGCGTGGTCACGGTGGCGCCGCGAGCCGTGGGCCTGGCGACTGAACTGCCGGGCCGGCTCGAAGCCTCGCGCGTGGCGCAGGTGCGCGCGCGTGCCGCCGGCATTCTGCAAAAGCGCCTGTTCACCGAAGGCAGCGAGGTCAAGGCCGGCCAGCCGCTGTTCCAGATCGACTCGGCGCCCTACCAGGCCAGCGCTGCAAGTGCGCGTGCCGTGCTGGCGCGGGCCGAGGCCAACATGACGCAGGCGGCCGCGCAGGCCGAGCGCTACAAGCCGCTGATGGAAGCCAACGCCATCAGCAAGCAGGACTTCATCAACGCCGTGGCCGCACAGAAAACCGCCGAGGCCGATGTGGCGTCGGCCAAGGCTTCGGTGCAGACGGCGCAGATCAACCTCGGCTACGCCGCGGTCACCTCGCCGATCTCCGGCCGCATCGGCCGCGCGCTGGTGACCGAAGGCGCGCTCGTCGGCCAGGGCGAAGCGACGCAGCTCGCCGTGGTGCAGCAGATCAACCCGATGTACGTGAACTTCACGCAGTCGACCACCGACGTTCTGCGCCTGCGCAAAGCGGTCGAGAGCGGCCAGTACAAACGAGCCGGCGGCGATGGCGCGCAGGTGCGTGTCGTGCTCGAGGACGGCAGCGTCTACGCCCAGCCGGGCAAGCTGCTGTTCAGCGACCTGACGGTCGACCCCACCTCCGGCCAGATCACCTTGCGCGCCGAGCTGCCCAACCCCGGCGGCCTGCTGCTGCCCGGCATGTACGTGCGCGTGCGGCTCGAGCAGGCGCAGGCCGAGGCCGG
>JANYFX010000514.1 GCA_025359585.1 Rhizobacter sp.
CCCTTGCCCTTGACCCAGCTGCGGTACGCAAAACCATCGCGGTCTTGCCGGCCGAACCACTGCTGGCTGCGCAGTTCTTCGGGCTTCTTTTTCGGACCTTGTGTCATCACCACCCCGGTTAACCCGGATCGGCACCCAGGACTGTTGTGGATACTATGGTATGACGATTGTTGTCACCCTGCGGTAGAACCCTAGGAACCCTTGCCATGCCCTCCCCTTCCATTCTTTCGGTCGCCAAGTTGTCGCCGCTGTTCGCCTCGCAACTCGACGCCGCTTTCAGCGTGCACGACCGGCTGCACCAGACCGACCCGGCCGCGTTCGCCGCCGCAGCACCGGCGATCCGCGCGATCGCCGCGAGCGGTGAATCGAAGGTCGACGCCGAGCTGATTGCGCAGTTGCCGAAGCTCGAGATCATCTCGGTGATGGGCGTCGGTTACGACGGCATCGACGTGGCCGCCGCCAAGGCGCGCGGCGCCGTCGTCACGCACACGCCGAACGTTCTCAACGACGACGTGGCCGACCTCGCGATCGGCCTGATGCTCTCGGCCGCGCGCCAGTTGCCGGCCGCCGACCGCTACGTGCGCGCCGGCTCCTGGTCGAAGGGGCCGATGCCGCTGGCGCGCAAGATGTCGGGCGCACGGCTCGGGCTGGTCGGCATGGGCCGCATCGGGCAGGCCATCGCGCACCGCGCGGCCGCGTTCGGCATGTCGATCGCCTACACCTCGCGCAGCCCCAAAGCCGGGGTGGCGTTCAAGTACTTTCCCAGCGCCACCGCGCTCGCGGCCGAGAGCGACTTCCTCGTCCTCATCACGCCGGGAGGCGCCGGCACGCGCAAGCTGGTCAACGCCGAGGTGCTGGCCGCACTCGGCAGCAAGGGCATCCTCGTCAACGTGGCGCGCGGCTCGGTGGTCGATGAATCGGCCTTGATCGACGCGCTCGAGCGTGGCGTGATCGGCGGCGCCGGCCTCGATGTGTTCGAAAGCGAACCCAACGTGCCCGAACGCCTGCGCGCCCTGCCCCATGTGGTGCTCGCACCGCACATCGGCAGCGCCACCTCGCAGACGCGCCAGGCGATGGCCGACCTCGCCTTCGGCAATCTTCAAGCGCACTTTGCCGGCAAGCCCTTGTTGTCGCCGGTGCCGGAGTGCCAATGAGTGACACCCACGTCATCGCGGTCGACAAGCTGCATGCGGCGATCCGCCAGGTCGTGGCCGGCTTCGGCAGCAGCGCATCGGAAATCGAAACCGTCGCCAGCAACCTGATCGAAGCCAACCTCACAGGCCACGACTCGCACGGCATCGGCATGCTGCCGCGTTACGCCGAGGCGTTTGCCGAGGGCGGCCTGAAACCCAACGCCCACGTGCGCACGGTGCTCGATGCCGGGGCGATGCTGCGGCTCGATGGCGACGCCGGCTTCGGCCAGGTGATCGGCCGCGAAGCGATGGAACTCGGCATCGCTCGGGCTCGCCAGAACGGCTGCTGCATCGTGGCCCTGGGCAACGCCCACCACCTCGGCCGCATAGGAGCCTGGGCCGAGATGGCGGCGGCGGCAGATCTCGTCTCGCTGCACTTCGTCAACGTGATCTCGCGCGGCATCGTCGCGCCCTTCGGTGGCGCCGACGCACGCTTCGGCACCAACCCGTTCACGGCCGGCGTGCCGGTGCCGGGCCGCCCGCCGATGATCCTCGACTTCGCGACCAGCATGGTCGCGCAGGGCAAGACGCGCGTGGCGCACAACAAGGGCGAGCTGCTGCCCGAAGGCAACCTGATCGACAACACCGGCAAGCCGACGCGCGACCCGCGCTATTCGGTGCTCGAACCTTTCGGCGCGATCCTCACCTTCGGCGCGCACAAGGGTTACGGCCTGGCCCTGCTGTGCGAACTGCTCGGTGGCGCACTCGCCTCGGGCATGACGCAGCACAGCCACGACAACGACAAGAAGCGCATCCTCAACGGCATGCTGTCGGTGTTGATCGACCCGGCCGCGCTCGGCGACCGCGTCGCGTTCGACCGCGAGACGCAGACCTTCGTCGAATGGGTATTGGCCTCGCCGCCCCAGGAAGGCGTGGCGCACGTGCGGGTGGCCGGCGACCCGGAGCGCGAGTCGCGCGCACGGCGCACTGCGCAGGGCGTGCCGGTCGACGCCACCACCTGGCAGCAGATCCTGTCGGCTGCGGCCAAGCTCGGTGTGGACCCGGCCGCTGTGGCGCGCGCCGCCGGCACGGCCTGAGTTTTCGCACCCGCCCGGCGCACCGATCTTCGGGTAACTCCCGTCCTGCCGACCGCTCAATCATCATACGATAAGACGTGCGCCGGTCGAGCGCAACACCCCAGGAGACACACACATGCAATTCGGAAAATGGATCACCGGTGCGATCGTGAGCGCCGGGCTGCTGGCCGGCAGCCCCGCTTTCGCACAGGAAAAGCTCACCGTCTGGTGGGTCAAGGGCTTCTACAAGTCGGAAGACGACGCCCTGTTCGCCGCGATCAAGAAGTTCGAGGCCAAGCACCCGAAGGTCAAGATCGAACTCTCGCAGTACCCGATCCAGGACATGATCCCCAAGACCGTGTCGGCACTCGATTCCGGCAGCCCGCCCGACGTGGCCTATGCCGACGTGTACGACTTCCAGGTCACCGCCAAGTGGGCCTTCGACGGCAAGCTCGAAGACATCACGAGCGTGATCGACCCGATCCGCGCGCGCTTCGCGCCGAACACGATCGAGACCACCTTCCTCTACAACGACCAGACCAAGAGCCGCGCCTACTACGCGTTCCCGATCAAGCAGCAGACGATGCACATCGAGTACTGGCTCGACATGCTGCAAGACGCCGGATTCAAGGAGTCCGACATCCCGACCGACTGGAAGGGCTACTGGAGCTTCTGGTGCGACAAGGTGCAGCCGGCCTACCGCGCCAAGAGCGGCAACCGCGCTTTCGGCATCGGCCAGCCGCTGGGCGTGGATTCGAGCGACTCGTTCTTCTCGTTCCTGACCTTCATGGACGCATACAACGTGAAGCTCGTCAACGACGCCGGCAAGCTGCTGGTCGACGACCCGGCCGTGCGCCAGGGCCTGATCAACGCGCTGACCGACTACACCTCGATCTACACGAAAGGCTGCTCGCCCCCGTCGAGCACGAGCTGGAAGGACCCGGACAACAACGTCGCCTTCCACAACAAGACGACCGTGATGACGCACAACGCCACCATCTCGATCGCCGCGAAGTGGCTCGACGACGCCAACAACGCCACGCTCACCGATGCGCAGCGGGCCACGGCGAAGAAGAACTACACCGAGCTGATCCGCACGGCCGGCTTTCCGAACAAGCCCGACGGCAGCAAGATGGTCTACCGCGCGGCGGTGAAGACCGGCGTGATCTTCAAGGAAGCGAAGAACAAGGTCGCGGCCAAGCAGTTCGTTTCGTTCCTGCTCGAAGAAGCCAACCTCACGCCGTATGTGGAAGGCTCGCTCGGCCGCTGGTTCCCGGTCACGAAGGTCGCGCAGCAAAGCCCGTTCTGGAAGGCCGACAACCACCGCCTCTCGGTCTATAACCAGTTCATGAACGGCACGGTCACGTTCGAATTCACGAAGAACTACAAGTTCACGGTATTGAACAACGAGAACGTCTGGGCCAAGGCCGCGAACCGCATCCTCAACGAGAAGGTGCCGGTCGACAAGGCGACCGACGAGATGATCGAGCGCATCAAGACAGTGGCGCGCTGACGCGCTGACCCTCAGGAACATCGAGCACTGCCATGGCCGCCACAGCATCTGCCCCAGCCCTGTCCGTACCGCTCCGGGCCCCGCCCGACCGCTGGCAGTTCTGGGGCCGCATGCTGGTCTTGCCTTACGTGCTCGTGTTCCTGGTCTTCGTTCTTTACCCGGTGGGTTACGGCCTGTGGCTGGCGCGGCACCCGCAGAGTTACGTCAAGCTCTTCGAAGACCCGATCTTCTTTCGCACCGTCGTCAACACGATCATCTTCCTGGTGGTCGCGATCAACATCAAGATGGTGATCGCGCTGGTGCTGTCGGGCTTCTTCGTGCAGCAGCGCTGGTGGATCAAGGTGATCTCGCTGATCTTCATCCTGCCCTGGGCGCTGCCGTCGATCCCGACGATCCTGTCGGTGCGCTTCATGCTGAACCCCGAGTGGGGCGTGATCAACACACTGATCTTCAAGCTGACCGGCGCCGACGGGCC
>JANYFX010000515.1 GCA_025359585.1 Rhizobacter sp.
TTTTCGCCTGAGCCGAAAATATTGCCCGGCTTGGATATAATCGGCGCGTCCTGCAAACGGGCCCGCCCATGTATCCCAAAAACCGCATTGACGCGCTGACCGACGGCATCTACGCCGTCGCCATGACCCTGCTGGTGATCGAGCTGAAGCTGCCCGAGCATGGGGCCATCCACACCACGGCCGATTTCAACAGCGCAGTGTTCGCGCTGTTTCCGCGCCTGTATGCCTGGGTCATCAGTTTCTTCGTGATGGCCTTTTTCTGGATGGGCCACCACCGTGTGCACAGCCGTGTGCGGTACACCGACGGCAAGCTGATCGCGCTGAACATCAGCCAGCTCGCCTTCATCAGCCTGATGCCTTTTTCCTCGTCCCTGCTCGGCGCGGAGCACGCCGGCCTGCTGGCGCAGATCATCTTTTCGTTCAACATGGCGGCGCTGTCGGTGTTCGCGTTGCTGACCGCGCACTACATCTACCGGCACCCGGAGTTGTGCTCCAGCCCGATGCCGCGTGGCGCATTCCTGGGCGCGAGCACCCGCATCGGCGGCCTGATCGCCGTCAGCGTGCTGACGGTGCTGATCCAGTCGGTGATTCAGGGCGGCTTCGGCTTCGGCAACATCGCGTTCATGCTGATGGCCGTGATCGTGCCACTCAGCCGCCGTGTCGAGCGCGCCAGCGGTCCAGCCGCGCCAGGCCACGCCCCGGGCTGAGGTAGTCGGGCAGCACGCTGTCCATCGGTGACGCGCTGATGCCCAGCGCGGCCAGGCCCGGCAGCTGGCCGCCGGCGACGTTCGGCGTGCGCATCGAGTCGATGTTGTCGCGCGACATCAAGGGCGTGCCCGGCATCAGCTCCATCAAAAAAGCCTGGGCGCGCGCGGCCATATCGGGCAGGCCGAACACCGGCCGCTCGTGGCCTGACCAGCGCCCGACCTGCTCGACGATCTGCTTCAGCGTGAGCACGTCGGGCCCGCCGCATTCGAACGTTTGGCCGATGCTCGAAAGCTGGTCGAGGCAGCGCACGATGGCCGCCGCCACGTCTTGCACCCACACCGGCTGAAAGCGCGCCTGCGCGCCCGCCAGCGGCACGAACGGCGCCACCGCCAGCAGCGTGGCGAACAGGTTCGTGAAGTGGTCGTGTTCACCGAAGATGACCGAGGGCCGCAGGATCGTCAGGTCGAGGTTCGCCCCCTTCAGCACGGCTTCGCCCGCGGCTTTCGAACGCAGGTAGCGGCTCGTCGCGGCTTCACCCACACCGAGCGCGCTCACATGCACGAGGCGGCGCACGCCGGCCGCCTTGCAGGCCTCGGCCAGCTTGTGCGGCAGCTCGACGTGAACGCGCTCGAACTCGGCCGCGCTGCCGTGCAAGACCGCCACCAGGTTGATCACGGCGTCAACGCCCTGCACGAGCCCGCGCAGTTCGGTGGCGCTGTGCACATCGGCCTGCACGACCCGCAGCGTCGGCAGCAACTGCAGGTGCTTGGCGCGCGCCGGCCGGCGGCTCGGCACCACGATCTGCCCGCCGGCGCCCCCCGAGCGCTCGACCAGCTTGTCGCACACGCTGCGACCCACGAAGCCCGAACCACCGAGGATGAGGATGTTGTTCACGCCCCGGTTATACCTCTGCGCTCAGCGGGCGAGGCGCGGTGCGCGCAGCAGCGCCATCTGCGGCGAGGGCCGCGTGGCGCTGCCGTCGAAAGGCTGGACCAGGGCGCCGACCGCCTCGACGATCTTGCGCACGTAGGCGCGTGTCTCAACGTAGGGCGGCACACCGCGGTAACGCTCGACCGTGCCTTCGCCGGCGTTGTAGGCGGCCGCCACCAGCGTCACGTCGCCTTCGAAGTAGGCCAGCAACCAGCGCAGGTAGGCCGTGCCGCCGCGAATGTTCTGCGCCGGGTCGTAAGGGTTGCGCACGTTGAAGCGTGCGGCGGTGTCGGGGATCAGCTGCATCAGGCCCTTGGCGTTCTTGGGCGACAGCGCCACGATGTCGAAGTTGGACTCGGCTTCGATGATGGCCAGCACGAGCTGCGTCGGCACGCGGTATTCGGGCGCGATCCTTTTCACCAGTTCGGCGATCGAGCGTGGCGCGGCGATCGGCCGCTCGACCGGCACCGCGCGCGGCGCGGTGGCCATGACCCGGGGCCGCGGAGGGGCCGGCTCGCGCATGCAGTCGGGCACATTGGTGGTGGGCCCGCCGACCGTGCTCAGCATGCGCTGCGCCTGCTCCATGCCTTGCTCGGCCGCGGCCTGGAAGAAAAACGCGGCGAGCGAATCGTTGCGCTCCACACCGCGGCCGTTGGTGTACATCCAGCCCAGGCTGAACTGCGATTCGGTGTCGCCGAGCCGTGCGGCCTTGCAGTACAGCTCGGCCGCGCGCGCGCCGTCGCGCTCGACGCCGTTGCCGTGTTCGTAGGTCGCCGCCTCGCCGCGCAGCGAGGTGATCAGCACGTTCTCGGGCGGCCCACCGTCGGCCAGGCCGTTGTCGGCGGCCAGCGCCGGCCACGCCACGGCGCACAGCAGCAGCATGACCAGGCGGCGCAGGCACACGAACGAGGATCGCATCGTCATCGGCGGTGGCGTTTGTGCAGGCGGTGATCGGGGCGGTGGCGCATGGACGGGCTCTCGTGGGTGCGGGGTGTTTCGGCGAGGCCGCCATTCAACCCCAGAATACAGTCGTGTGGGAACAACGTGTCGGTGTTCCATTCAAGGGTGAGAGTTCCGTGACCGAATCGATAGTCATCCAGCAACCTGGGGGGGCAGCCGAACAACTCGTGCTGCTGTTTCACGGCGTGGGCTCCACGCCCCAAGCCATGCTGCCGCTCGGCGAGCGCCTGGCACGGCAGTTTCCCAACGCCTTCGTGGTCAGTGTCGTTGTGCCCGATGCCACCGACAGCGGCTCGGCTTGCCAGTGGCTTTCGGTGCAGGGCATCGGCGGCGCCGACATCGCTTCGCGCGTTGCCGAAGCCATGCCGGCTTTCCGGCGCGCCGTGGCGCATTGGCAGGCCGTGTCCGGCCTGGGGCCGGTCGCCACCGCCTTGATCGGTTTTTCGCAAGGGGCGATCATGGCGCTGGAGGCCACCCGCGCCGAGACCGCCTGTGCCGGCCGCGTGGTGGCCATCGCCGGCCGCTTCGCCGAGCTGCCCGACCGCGCCGCACCGGCCACCACCCTGCACCTGCTGCACGGCAAACAGGACGAAGTCATTCCGTACCGCCACACCATCGAAGCCGCGCAGCACCTGCTGGGCATCGGCGGCGACGCGACCGCCGATGTGCTGCCTTTCATCGGCCACGATCTGGCCGATGACTTCATCGAGCTGACGATCGAGCGGCTGACGGCGTATGTGCCCAAGCGGCTGTGGGACGAAGCGATGCGGGCGGCAGGCGCCGCCTGACTGGGCTCAGGGCGAGCGCTCGGTGAGCGGGCCGTCGCGCACATGCGCCCGTCGGCGCCGTCACGGGCGCGAGCCTTAGGCCCTGCGCAGCTCCATCACCCAGTTGGTTTCCCAGGCGCTGCCGTCGAGTGCGAAGGCCTGTTCCCAGCGCGCGGCGTCCGCGCCGAGGCGGGTCCAGATGAAGCGCACCTGCACCACGCGGCCGTCGTCGGTGTCTTCACCGAAGAACTCGCCGCGGTCGCCGTCGAAGCCACCGCGCACCGGCGGGAACAGGTGCCCGCTCGTGCTGTTGATCCAGTAGATCGACCAGCGCTGCGTGGCCTGGTCGAGCGTGCGCAGCGTCATGCCTGAAAAGCCCATCGTCGGGAAACGTGTTTCGTCGACGCTGACCGCGCCGTCGAGCATCACCCAGGCTTGTGAGGTGGCGGGGAACTCGTCCCACTCGGTGCAGCCGGCGTTGCGCTGCTTCAACCGGCGGTTGTGCAATTGCCAGTGCCCGAGCAGAAAGTCGAAGTCGTGGGCGCGGCCGATGAAGGGTGAAGCGGTCATGGTTTTCCTTTCAGAAGCGTGAACCCGCGGTCGGCGCGAGCCGCAGCACCTGGGGTGTTGCATCGCTGCCAGTGAGCTCGGGCCAGGGCACCGAGGCCCTGAGCTCTGCCGCCGCCTGGCTGCAGGCATCGAGCGCGCCGAAACGGGCCATCCACAGCAGCACCTGTTCGCCCTCGCGCACCGGCAGGCGCGGGAAGGTGTTGGCGCTGCTCTCGCTGGCGTAGCAGCCCGCCGGCGTGCCGCCGCTGCGCGCGAGTGCGGGCGCCATGGCCCGCGCGAACCTGTCGATGAAACCGGCAGCGGGCGCGGCCGTCAGCGGGCAGACGATGGCGAGCAAGCCGCCTTCGCGGCTTGCGTGCCCCGGCGGCGCGCTTCGCTGCCAGGCCTCGATCGGCGGGGCCTCGGCCACCGGCCGAAGCAGCAACACGTTGTCGGAATCGAGCATCGTCGCATTGGCCGCCTCGCGGTGGGTTTGCCACACCGGCCCACCGTAGAAAGCCGCGAGCGCCTCGGCGCGGGCGGCCATGCCGGCAAAGCCGCGCAGCCAGACAAAACGGTCGGCGTCGTCGAGGTCACGGAACTGGCCCAGCACCGTCATGCCGAGCGCCTCTTGGGGTTCGACGAACGTGCGGTCGAAGAGCTCGATCAGCGTTTCGCGCTGGCCGGGGTGCAGCGTGTATTGCCGCAGTTCGATCACGGGCAAGCGGGGTTCGGGGGTGTTCTGCATGGGGTGAGGCCAGGGGTTTGTTGTCAATGCAGGCATCGTGCGCCGCCATACATGACAAGCCATGGCATGTATTTCTGCCACACTGAAAAAATGCAAGCGAGCCGTCTGCTTTCCGTTCTGATGCTGCTGCAGGCGCGTGGGCGAATGAGCGCCCAGGTGCTCGCCACCGAGCTGGAGGTGTCGGTGCGCACCATCCACCGCGACATCGACCAGCTCAGTGCCGCCGGCGTGCCGGTGTTCGCCGACCGCGGGCGTTCGGGCGGCTTCCAGTTGCAGGACGGCTGGCGCACGCGCCTGACCGGCCTCACCGAGCCCGAGTCACGCGCGCTGTTTCTCTCCGGCCTGGCCGGGCCCGCGGCCGAGCTCGGTCTCGGCGATGCGGTGGCCTCGGCGCGCCTCAAGGTGCTGGCCACCTTGCCACCCGACTGGCAGGCCGATGCGCAGCACGTGAACGCGCGGTTTCACCTCGACGCGGTCGACTGGTTCCACAGCGCAGCGCGCACCGAGCACCTCGGTGCCGTGGCCGACGCGGTGTGGCGCGCGCGCCGTCTGCACATCCGCTACGAAAGCTGGAACGGCGTGCGCGAGCGCGACGTGGAGCCGCTCGGCCTCGTGCTCAAGGCCGGCATCTGGTACATGGCGGCGCGCTCGGGCAAGGGGGCGGAGCCGCGCACTTACCGTTTGTCGAGCATCCTTGCGCTGAGCGTTTCAGACCAGCATTTCAGCGCGCCGCGCACCTTCGATCTGGCCGCCTACTGGCAGGAATCGACCCGCCGCTTCGAGACCGGCGTGTACCACGAGACGGCGCTGCTGCGCGTCTCGCCGCGCGGCCTGCGCTTGCTGCGGCAGTTCAGCACGGCGGTGGCCGAGGCGGCCGACAAGACCGCAGAGAAAGAGCCACGCGGCTGGGTGCGCGTGAGCGTGCCGATCGAGTCGGTGGCGCACGCGGCGAACCAGCTCATCAACCTGGGCGCCGACGCCGAAGTGCTGGCGCCGGCTGCGCTGCGCGCGCGGCTCCGGCTGACCGCGCAGCGGCTCGTGAAGCTGTACGCCGGCCGCGGCCGGGTGCCACGCCCGCGTGGGTCTTGAGCGGGCGCTGGCGGCTCTCAGGTCAGGATCAAGGCGTTCAGTTGCCTGGCGATGTCGAGCATCTGCGCGTTCATGTCGGCGACCACGCCGCGCACCGGCGCCGGCCCGACAAGAAAGGTCTCGCGGCCGCGCTGCGCGACGACCTGGTGGCCATCGGGCCCCTGCGAGCGCGAGAAGATGACCGTTTCGCAGGTGTCGGAGATCAAGGCCTTGTTGCCGCTCTGCGATTCGGGCTCGTAGAAATTGCTGCCGCGCGGCGCCACTGTCAACATCCACATGGGGTTGTGTCCTCGGTGCTCCGCTCCACGCCGGCGGCGGCATGCGGAGATCTCTGATGGGTTCAGCCGTGTAATGTGCCCCAGTCCGCGGGCGACCCGGGCTGCACCCATGCGACCATCAGGCCCGATTCACATCGAAAGTTCGCCGCCGCATGGAACAACTCTCAGCCCTTGCGAGCGCCTCGCCCGGCGCGACGCTGCTGCTCGCCGTGATCATCGTGGCGAGCCTCGTCGCCTTGTTCCTCGCACCGAACGCGCTCGAGCGCAATCTGTTCAGGCCGCACTGGCTCGTGCCACGCCGCGAGTACCTGACGCTGGTCACGAGCGGCTTCCTGCATGCCGACCTGGCCCATCTGCTGTTCAACGCCTTCACCTTCTGGGCGTTCGCGTTCTCGCTGGAGCGCAGCATCGGCACCGTGAAGTTCCTCGGTCTGTACTTTTTCGGCCTGCTGGTGAGCGACCTGGGAACCTGGGTCAAGCACCGGAACAACCCCGGCTACCAGAGCCTCGGCGCATCGGGCGCGATCCTGGCGGTGCTGTTCGCGTCGATCGTGTACTTCCCCTCGGCATCGATCTTCATCCTGCCGATCCCGGTGCCCATTCCGGCGCCGCTGTTCGCGCTGGCCTACCTGGCCTACAGCTACTACGCGTCACGCCAGGGCGGTGGGCGCATCAACCACGACGCGCACCTGGGCGGCGCGCTGGCGGGCATCGTGTTCGTCGTGCTCACCGATGTCGATGCGGTCGCGCGGGCGTTGAAGGTGTTTTTCGGCTGAGAAGGGCCACGGCCCGCTTCCGGGCGCGCGACAACGCCGCCAAGCGAAGGCAAGCGCGCGTCCGATACAGTCGGCCATCGACCCACGGAGACCTCTCGATGATTCATGTTCTTGCCATCATCACAGCGAAGCCTGGAATGCGCGACCGCATTCTCAAGGCTTACCGGGCCAACGTCGAAGCGGTCCGTGCCGAAGCCGGCTGCCTGGCTTACGAAGCGGTCGTCGACGTGCAGGGCGCTGCGGCCGGCTTTGCGCAGTTCGGCCCGGACGCTTTTGTTGTCGTCGAAAAATGGGCGTCGATCGAAGCCTTGCAGGCCCACGCGATCGCGCCGCACATGAAAGCCTACGCGAGCGAGGTCAAGGACCTGACCGCGGGCCGCGCGATCCACGTGCTCGAACCGGCCTGATCGCCGGGCCGCTTCACATCACCGCGCCCAGCGCCCACGGCACGAACTCGTTCTGCCCGTAACCGTGCACTTCGCTCTTGGTCTTGTCGCCCGAAGCGGTGGCGAGCATCAGCCGGAAGATGCGCTCGCCCATTTCGTCGATGCTGGCGCTGCCGTCGATCACTTCGCCGCAGTTGATGTCGATGTCGTCTTCCTGCTTGACCCACAGCGCGGTGTTGGTGCTGAGCTTCAGCGACGGTGACGGCGCGCAGCCGTAGGCCGAGCCGCGGCCGGTGGTGAAGCAGATCAGGTTGGCGCCGCCCGCGACCTGGCCGGTCGCGCTGACGGGGTCGTAGCCGGGCGTGTCCATGAAGACCAGGCCCTTGGTGGTGACGGGCTGCGCGTACTCGAACACATCGGTCAGGTTGGTCGTGCCACTCTTGGCGATGGCGCCAAGGCTCTTTTCCAGAATCGTCGTGAGGCCCCCCGCCTTGTTGCCGGCCGAGGGGTTGTTGTCCATCTCCTGGTCGTTGCGCGCGGTGTATTGCTCCCACCACTGGATGCGCTTGATCAGCTTGTCGGCGACGGCGGGCGTCACGGCACGGCGGGTCAGCAGGTGTTCGCCGCCGTAGATCTCGGGCGTTTCCGAGAGGATGGCCGTACCGCCGTGGCGCACCAGCCGATCGACCGCCGCACCGAGCGCCGGGTTGGCGCTGATGCCGGAATAACCGTCGCTGCCGCCGCACTGCAGGCCGACGGTGATGTGGGCCGCGCTCACCGGCTCGCGCGTGACGCGGTTCGCTTCTTCGAGCAGCCACTGCACGAGCTCGATGCCGTGCGCCACGGTCTTCTTCGTGCCGCCGGTTTCCTGGATGTTGAAGGTGTGGAACTGCGTGCCGGTGGCCAGACTCTCCTGCTCCATCAGCCCAGAGATCTGGTTCGTTTCGCAGCCGAGTCCGACGACCAGGATCGACGCGAAGTTCGCATGCTTCGCGTACCCGCCGAGCGTGCGCCGCAGCACCTGCAGCGGCTCGCCATCGCTGTCGGTCGCGCAGCCGGCGCTGTGCGTCAGCGCGATCACGCCGTCGACGTTCGGGTACTTCGCGAGCGCTTCGGGGTGGGTGTCGCGCCGGAAGTGGTCGGCGATGGCGCGCGCCACCGTGGCCGAGCAGTTCACCGAGGTCAACACACCGATGTAGTTGCGCGTCGCGATGCGGCCATCGCCGCGCTTGATGCCCATGAAGGTGGCCGGCGTGTCGACGAAGGCCGTCGGGTGCGTGCCGGTGCTCGCCGCGTAGTCGCGCGCGAAGCTGCTGAACTCCAGGTTGTGCGTGTGCACGTGCTGGCCCGCCGCTATGGGCTGCTTCGCGGTGCCGATGATCTGGTTGTAGCGCCGCACCGGCGCGCCCTGCGCGATGGCGCGCACGGCGATCTTGTGGCCCGGGGGCACCAGGCCGATCACGGTGACACCTTCGCTCGGCAGCAGCGTGCCGCCGACGAGCTGGTGCCGCGCGATCACCACGTCGTCGGCCGGGTGGATGCGGATGACGAGAGCTTCAGACATGGTGAATCCTGCTTTCAACCGTCGATCAACGCGGGGTCCCAAGCGAACACCCGCTGGCTCTGCTCGCCCAGGCCCTGGATGCCCAGGCGCATCGTGTCGCCCGGCTTCAGGTAGGTGGGCGTCGGCTTGGCGCCCATGCCCACGCCCGGCGGCGTGCCGGTGGTGATCAGGTCGCCGGGCATCAGCGTCATGAAGCGGCTGATGTAGCTCACGAGGTGAGCCACGCCGAAGATCATCGTCTTCGTGTTGCCGGTCTGGCGTCGTGTGCCGTTCACGTCGAGCCACATCGAGAGCGCCTGCGGGTCGGGCACTTCGTCGGCGGTGACCATCCACGGGCCGATCGGGCCGAAGGTGTCGCAGCCCTTGCCCTTGTCCCAGGTGCCGCCGCGCTCGATCTGGTATTCACGTTCCGACACGTCGTTGATGACGCAGTAGCCGGCCACGAACTTCAGCGCCTGGTCCTCGCTCACGTAACGCGCCTTCGAGCCGATGACGATGCCGAGTTCGACCTCCCAGTCGCCCTTGACCGAGCCCTGTGGCAGCACGACCGGGTCGTTGCAGCCGACCATGCACGACACCGTCTTCGTGAACAGCACCGGTTCGGCCGGCACCGGCAGGTTCGACTCGGCGGCGTGGTCGGCGTAGTTCAGGCCGACGGCGATGAACTTGCCGCAGCCGGTCCACGGCAGCGCCATGCGGCCGGGGTTGGCCACCACGGGCAGGGAGCTCGGGTCGAGCTCGCGCAGGCGCTGCAGGCTGTGCGGCGTGAGCGTGTGGGCGGTGATGTCGGCGAGCTCGCCCGACAGGTCGCGCACCACGCCCTTGGCGTCGAGCAGGCCGGGTTTTTCTGCGCCTTTGGCGCCGTATCGCAGCAGTTTCATGGGAGTTCTTCTTTCCGGAGTTGCGGGGTCAGAGGCCGTTGGTCTTGAGGTAAATCGCGTAGAGCGAGCTGGTGGCGCAAATATAGAGCCGGTTTCGTTTCGGGCCGCCGAAGCAGACGTTGGCCACGGTTTCGGGGATGAGTATCTTGCCGAGCAGCCGGCCGTCGGCCGCGTAGGCGTGAACGCCGTCCTTGGCGCTGCACCACAGCCGGCCGCCGCGGTCGAGCCGAAAGCCGTCGAACAGACCGTTGCTGCAGGTGGCGAACAGCGCAGACGCTTCGAGCCGGCGGCCGTCGCTGCTGAGCTTGAAGCGCCGGATGTGGCGCGGCCCGTCGGGGTCGTGGCTGGCACCGGTGTCGGCGACGTAGAGCATGGTCTCGTCGGGCGAGAACGCCAGGCCGTTGGGTTTGACGAAGTCGTCGGCGACCCGCTCCACCGCGCCGCTGGCAGGGTCGATGCGGTAGACGTTGCAGGCGCCGATCTCGCTCTGGGCCGGCGCGCCTTCGTAGTCCGACAGGATGCCGTAGCTCGGGTCGGTGAACCAGACCGAGCCGTCCGAGCGCAGCACCACGTCGTTCGGCGAGTTCAGCCGTTTTCCCTGCCAGCGGTCGGCCAGCACCGTGATGCTGCCGTCGTGCTCGGTGCGCGTGACGCGCCGCGCCAGGTGCTCGCAGGTGACGAGCCGGCCTTCGCGGTCGACGGTGTTGCCGTTCGAGTTGTTCGACGGCTCGCGGAACACGCCGACGTGGCCGCTCTGCTCGTCGAGCCGCAGCATGCGGTTGTTGGGAATGTCGGACCACACCAGTGTGCGGTGCGCTGCGAACCACGCCGGGCCTTCGCACCAGCGCCCGCCGGTCCACAGGCGCGCCACACGCTCGGGCCCGGCCAGGCAGCTGGCGAACTCGGCGTCGAGCACTTCGAAGCCGGTGCCTTCGAGGGTTCCGAATGGAGCCATCGTCGTTCCTTTTCAGCGTTTGGCGCGCGTGCTGGCCAGCACGATCACGGCAATGATGATGAGCCCGGTCAGCAGCATGCGCAAACCGGGGCCGACGCCGGCGGCGTTGAGCATCGCCACCAGCAGAAACATGAACATCGCAGCGCCCCAGATGCCCGGCACGCAGGGCCGGCCACCGCTGACCGAGGTGCCGCCGATCACGACCACGGCGATCGTCAGCAGCAGGTATTCCGAGCCCTGGTCGAGCGAGTTGCCCCCCGAGAACCCGGCGATCAGCGCACCGGTCAGCCCGGCCAGGCCGGCGCAGATCACATAGACGGACAGGCGTGTGCGCTGCACCGCCACGCCGGCCAGGCGCGCGGCGCGCTCGCTCTGCCCGACGGCAGCGATCGAGCGCCCGAGCAGCGTGCGCTGCAGCATCAGCGCGATCCACAGGCTTGCTGCCAGCGCCACCACCGCGACCAGCGGAATGCCCCACAGGCGCAGCGTGGTGAGGTCGGCGAACAGCGGCGGGGGTTTGATCTTGAGGCCGCGGCCGACATTGATGGCAATCGACATCACGATCAGCGAGCCCGCCAGCGTGGCGATGATCGGCGGGATGCGCAGCAGCCGGATCAGCCCGAAGTTGGCCGCGCCCACCGCCATGCCGACCGCCACCGCGGCCAGCACGCCGGGCACGATCAGCGTGTCGCGGCCGTCCATCACGATCATCGCGACCGCACCCGAGAGCGCGATCGCGCTCGGGATCGACAGGTCGGCGTTGCCCGGGCCGGCGCTGATCACGAGCATCTGCCCGAGCGAGACCAGGACCGTGAAGGCCGAGAAGCTCAGCGCCACAGTGATCAGCTCGCCCGAGCCCTGGCCGTGGCCGCTGAAAACGGTTGCCAGCCACGCCAGCGCGGCCGCCACACAGGAGCCCAGCCACGGCGGCGCGCTGCGGTTGGCCGTGCCGATCATGGCCGGCGCTCCAGCCGGTCGATGCCGGCGCGCAGCCCCAGCACCAGAATCAGGATCAGGCCCTGCATGCCGATCTGCCAGTCGGGTGCGATGTTGAGGAAGGTCAGGAACGAAGCGGCCAGCGTCATCGTCATCGCACCGATCACCGCACCCACCGGCGACACCACACCGCCGACGAACAGGCCACCCCCCAGAATCACCGACGCGATCGACACCAGCGTGTAGCGCGAGGCGATGTTGGCGTCGGCCGAGGTGGTCTGGCCCACCAGCATCAGGCCGGCACACACGCCGAACAACCCGGCCAGCGCGTACACACCGGCGCGGATGCGCAGCAGCGACCAGCCGGCCCGCGCCACCGCGGCCGGGTTGCCACCGAGCGCCCGCACCAGCGTGCCGAAAGCGCTGCGCGTGACCAGCACATGCCCGAGCAAGGCCGCCAGCAGCGCCACCCAGATCGGCAGCGGCACGAACGGCGTCTTCAGGCGCATGGCGCCGCGCAGCCACTCGGGCGCGGTGCCGCCCGGGGTCGGCAAGAGCAGCACGGCGCAGCCCAGCCACACGAACGACAGGCCGAGCGTGACGACGATCGACGGCAGCTGGCGCCACTCGATCACCGCGCCGGCGAGTGCGTAGGCCGCCACCGCCGACACCAGCGCCAGCACCGCGAGCAGCGGCTGCTCGGGCATCACCGCCGCGCCGATGCAGGCCACCATCGAAACGAAGGGGCCGATCGACAGGTCGAGGTCGCTCACCGCCAGCACCATCATCTGGGCCAGCGTCGCGAACATGATCGGGATCGCCACGTTGAGCAACAGGTTGACGCCGAAGTAAGACATGGCACGCGGCTGGCGCCAGAACACCGCCGCGAGCAGCAGGCCCAGCGCCAGCGCGGGCAACAGCGTGTGGAGCAGCGGGACCCATCGGCGCTCGCTTGGCCGCCTCATGCAGCGAGCTCGTGGAAAGACAGGCTCAGCACGCGCTCCTCACTGAGTTCGGCGCGCTCGAGCGCGCCGGCCACGCGGCCGTTGTTGAACACACAGACGCGGTCGCAGTGGAACAGCTCGTCGAACTCGGTCGTGTACCAGATGAAGCTGCGGCCGGCCTTTGCTTCGGCGGCGATCAGGCCGTAGACATCGTGCTTGGTGCCGACATCGACGCCGCGCATCGGGTCGTCCATCAGGATGATCGGCGCGCTCGAGCCGAGCGCGCGCGCGAACAGCGCCTTCTGCTGGTTGCCCCCCGAGAGCGAGTGGATCGGCAGGCCCAGATCGGCGGTCACCAGGCCGAGCCGCGTGCGCCAGCTCTGCGCGGCCGCAGCTTCGCGCTTCAGGTCGATCAGGCCGCCGCGCCGCAGGCCCGCGAGCCAGCCGATGCTCATGTTGCGCTGGATCGACCAGAGCCCGAACACCCCGTCGGTCTGGCGGTCGCCGGCGACGAAGGCCACCGGCCCGTCGACCTGGATCGTGCCGCTGCCGCGCTGGCCGGCGGCCGCTTGAAGGCGCAGCAGCAGCTCGGTCTGGCCGTGCCCGGCCAGACCGGCCAGGCCGATCACTTCACCCCGCCGCGCCTGCATCGGCGTGCTGCCGGCCACCCGCACCACGACCGGTGCTTCTTGCGCATCGGCGCTGCCCGCCGCGCGCTGCGCTGCAACACCGGCGACCGCGCCGTGTTCGTCCTGCCCCATCGCGGCGACCACCCGTTCGCGGTCGGTCTGCGCGGTGCGCGCCGTGTGCACCACCTGGCCGTCGCGCATCACGAGCACCCGGTCGGTGACCTGGAAGACCTCGCGCAACTTGTGCGAGATCAGGATGCAGCCCTTGCCCTGCGCCACGAACTCGCGCACGAAGGCCAGCAGCTGCTGCGCGGCCTGCCCGTCGAGCGACGAGGTGGGCTCGTCCAGGATCATCAGCTCCAGCGGCTGCTCGCCAGGTGCGAAGGCCCGCGCGATCTCGACCATCTGGCGTTTGCCGATCGACAGCGTGCCGACCGGTTGCTCGGCGCGCAAACCGTGGCCGGGAAAGATGCGGTCGAGCGAGGCCAGCAGCTGCGCGCCGGCACGCTCGCGCCAGCGCCGGCCGCGCAGTGTCGGCAACACCAGCCGCATGTTCTCGGCCAGGCTCAGGTTGTCGCACAGCGACAGTTCCTGGAACACGCAGCGCAGCCCTCTGCGCTGCGCTTCACGCACCGACCAGTCGCGGCCGCTGCGCTGGCCCGCGAAAAGCAGCTCACCCCGGTCGGATGCGAGCGCGCCGCACAGCACATTCATCAGCGTCGACTTGCCGGCGCCGTTGTGCCCGACCAGCCCGATGCACTCGCCGCGCGCGAGCGCCAGGTCGACACCGCGCAGGGCCTGCACGGCACCGAACGATCTGGCGGCATCGCGAACTTCGAGCAGCACCGTCGGCCTTTCACTTCAGCTTGGCGATGAAGTCGATCACTTCTTTTTGTGTGTACTCGACGTTGACCACGCTGCCCGGCTCGGTGGCCTTGAGCGAGGCGTCGAGCGTGTCTTGCGTGACCACGCTGATCGGCAGGTTCATTTCCTTGGGCACCTTGGCGCCCGACAGGATCTGCTGCGCGACCCAGAACGCGAAGGTCGACGAGCCCGGTGCGATGCTGGCCGACATGGTCTCGTACTTGTTGGCGTCGCGCTGTTCCTTCCACCAGGCCAGCTCGTCCTGTCGGTTGCCCATGAAGATGATCGGCGTAGGCCGGCCGGCGGCCTTGAAGGCCTGCGCCACGCCGTAACCGTCACCCCCCTGGGTGGCCACGGCGGTCACCACCGGCAGCGTCGGCAGGATCGCCGCGACTTCTTTTTGCGCCACGGTCTGGGTCCAGTTGCCGTGCACCGAGCCGACGATCTTGAACTCGGAGCGCTTGGCCACGCCGCCCACGATGCCCGCATGGATCTCGTCGTCGACGAACACCCCGGCCAGGCCGCGGATCTCGAGCAGGTTGCCCTTCAGCCCGCGCTTGACGAAGTAGTCGATCTGCATCGCGCCGAGCTTCTTGAAGTCGACCGCGATGCGGTAGGCGCAGGGCTCGGTCACGATGCCGTCGAACGAGACGACGACGATGCCGGCGTCGCAGGCCTGTTTGACCGCGCCGTTCAGCGCCGTCGGCGAGGCGGCGTTGACGACGATCGCGTCGAAGCCCTGCAGGATCATGTTCTGGATCTGCGCCGCCTGCTCGGTGGCCTGGTTCTCCGAGGTGGTGAAGCTCGGCGCCTGCGCCACGACCTTCTTCGCCAAGGCGTCCTTGGTCACCTTGTCCCAGCTCTTGAGCATGGCCTGGCGCCACGAGTTGCCGGCGAAGTTGTTCGACAGCGCGATCTTCTTGGTCGCGGTGTCGGCGGCCAGGGTCGGTGCGCCGAGGCCGGCCAGCAAGACGGCGGCGAGGGCAACGCGAGCGAGTTTGAATCTTTTCATGGGTGTCTCCTCTGTGGGTCTGGATTCGCTGCTCCGATCCAGTTGTTCTCGTTGCAAGGCCCCGTGCGAGCAGTCGGGGCGGAAGGATTCAGTTCGACCAGCCGCCGTCGATGACCTGCGCGGTGCCGGTCGTGAAGGCCGATTCGTCGGAGGCGAGGTAGACCGCGAGCGCGGCGATCTCGGCGGTGCTGCCCACGCGGCCCATCGGCTGGCGCGCGACGAACGCGGCCTGCACCTGCTCGACGCTCTGGCTGCTCGCCTGCGCCTGCGCGCTGATGCGCTCCTGCAGCGAAGGCGACTCGACGGTGCCGGGGCAGATCGCGTTGCAGCGCACGCCGCGGGTGATGAAGTCGGCCGCGATCGACTTCGTCATGCCGATCACGGCCGCCTTGGTGGCGCCGTAGACAAAACGGTTCGGCGCGCCCTTGATGCTGCCGGCGACAGACGCGACATTGATGATCGAACCACCACCCTGCTGCAGCATCGCGGGCAGGAAAGCGCGGGTCATGCGGTACATCGCCCGCACGTTCAGGTCGAACGAGAAGTCGAAGGCCTTTTCGTCGCAGTCGAGGATCGTGCCGGCGTGCACGTAGCCCGCGCCGTTGAACAGGATGTTGACGGCGCCGGCGGCTTGCGCTGCGGCCGTTACCGCGTTGGCATCGGTCACGTCGAGCACGCGCGTTTCGCAGCCGGTGTGCTTCGCCAGATCGGCGAGCAGCGCGGCGTTGATGTCGGTCGCGATCACACGCGCGCCTTCGCGCACGAAGGCCTCGGCGGTGGCGCGGCCGATGCCCTGGCCGGCGGCGGTCACGAAGGCGGTCTTGCCCTGGAGTCGGTTGCTCATCTGAAAATCTCCGTTGAAGTTCGGTTCACTTGATCAGGCCCATGGTGTGTGGCAACCACAAGGTGATTGCCGGGATGTAGGTGATGGCGGCGAGCGCCAGCATCAGCGGCACCAGCCACGGCAGGATCGCGATGGTGGTGCGCTC
>JANYFX010000533.1 GCA_025359585.1 Rhizobacter sp.
AAACCAAGAGCAACAAGACGACGTTCAAGTATTGGGTCAAGGTGATCGGTCAGGACCCAACCGAACTGGCGAACTACTCGCCTGCGCGGCAGGCCGACAAGCTGACGCTGCCGATCTTGCTCGTGCACGGAGGCGCCGACGAGATCACGCCGCCCGTGCAAGCCGAGACCCTGCGCGATGCGCTGAAAAAGGCCGGCCGCCCGCCAGAATGGTTCTACGTGTCCGACGAAGGCCACGGCTTCTACGCCGAGAAAAACCGCGCGGCGTTCTACGAGAAGCTCGAAGCCTTCCTGGCCAAACACATCGGCAAATGACGGGTCGGCGCAGCATGCGTCCAGGGTTGGCAGCGCGGCGCAGCCAGCGCCGGCCCTGGTTCACGCCACTGCTGGTGTCGGCCGTTTGGCTCGCGTCCGCCGCTGCTGCCGAAGCACCGGTGCCGGTGGCGGCTTTTGCGAACGATGACCTGTTCAACCGCCCGAAGCTCTCGCCCGACGGGCTGCGCATCGCCGTCATCGTCAACAGGCCCCAAGACGACCGCCAGGTTCCCACGCTGGTGGTCTACGAGGTGCCCGAACTCAAGGTCGTCGCGGTGCTGCGCATGCCCACCCGCGAGGTGCCGATCGAGCACCACTGGGTCGACGACCGGCGCCTGCTGATGTCCAACGGTCTGGAAGTCGGCCGCCGCGAAGCACCGCTGGCCACCGGCAGCATCTATGCGACCGACATCGACGGCAAACAACAAATTCACCTTTACGGTGGCGGTGGCGGCAGGTCGGGCAGTGCGCGCTCGAGCGACGACACCCTTGAAGGTGATGTGCAAAGCGTGCCCGGCGCGCCGAATGGGCGCTTCTACCTGCGCGACGACCGGCGCTTCGGCGCACGCTGGGGCAGCGTGCTTTTTGATGTCGACTCGGTGACCGGTGTGCGCAAACAGGTTGCGGCGGCGCCAGCGCCCGGCCTGGGCTTCCTGCTGCAAAGTGACGGCCGTGCGCGTTACGCTTTCGGTTCCAGCGCCAACAACCGCTGGTTGCTGTTCCGGCGTGACACCGACGACGGCCCCTGGTCGCAGGTTCCGCTGGCGACCCACGCCGGGCGGCTGCAGCCGCTGGCATTCACGCCGGACAACCGCGCCGTGTACGCCAGCTTCACGGCCGACGGCGGCCCCGAGGCGCTGGTGCGCCAGTCGATGGACAGCACCGAACGCGAGACGCTGGCACAGCACGCAGCCGGCTCGGTCGACATGCTGATGTTCGGGGCTGGCAGCGCTCCGCAACCCTTTGCCGCCGCCAGTCACGTGGGCATTCCGGCGGTGCAGTATCTGCAGCCCGACCGCCCCGAAGCACAGTTGCACCGTGCGCTTGCGGCGCAATTCCCTGGTGCGTTCGTCGACTTCCTGAACTGGTCTGCGGACGGCCAGCGTTTGTTGTTCAGCGTTTTCAGCGACCGCGATCCCGGTGCCTACTACCTCTGGGACCAGCGAACGACAAAAGCGCATCTGCTGTTCAGCAAGATGGCCGGCATCGAACCGGACCGCATGGGCGAGCGGCGGCCGATCCACTTCGAGGGGCGCGACGGCCTGGTGCTGCACGGTTACCTGACCTTGCCCCGGGGGCTCGAGCCGAAGCAGCTGCCGCTGGTGCTGCTGCCGCATGGCGGCCCGCACGGCGTGGCCGACCGCTGGTTCTTCGATGAAGACGCGCAGTTCCTGGCCAGCCGCGGGTACGCGGTGCTGCAGGTCAACTTTCGCGGCTCTGCAGGGCGGGGCTCGGCGTTTCAGGTGGCCGGCTTTGGGCACTGGGGCGACGAAGTCATGGACGACCTGATCGACGGCGTGAAATGGGCCGTGGCCAGCGGCGTGGCCGACGCTGCGCGGGTCTGCACTTACGGTGCGAGCTTCGGCGCCTATGCCTCGATGATGGTGCTGACCCGGGCGCCAGAGATGTTCAAGTGCGCCGTCGGGCTTTCCGGTCTGTACGACCTGCCCATGTGGTTCAACTCGCGCCGGCTGCGCGACGACCGCAAGGCCAGGCTCGCGATCGCAGACTTCATTGGCGACGATGAGCAGGAGCAGGCTGCGATCTCGCCCTCACGGCTTGCCAGCGCGATCAACGTGCCGGTGCTCTTGGTGCATGGTTCTGTCGATGTCACCACGGCGCTGGATCAAGGCGAAGCGATGCACAAGGCCTTGGCAAAAGCGAAGAAACCGCACGAATGGGTCGAGGTCTCCGGCGAGGGCCACGGCTTCTACAGCCGCAAGAACCAGATCGATTTCTACCAGCGACTCGAAGCCTTCCTGGCCAAACACATCGGCAAGCCCTGAGGCCTAACGCCT
>JANYFX010000538.1 GCA_025359585.1 Rhizobacter sp.
ACCTTGCCCCACGGGTCGACCACCATGCTGTGGCCGAAGGTGCGCCGGCCGTTGTCGCGCGTGCCACCCTGCGCCGCGGCGATCACGTAACACTGGTTCTCGACCGCACGCGCGCGCAGCAGCAGCTCCCAGTGCGCCACGCCCGTGGTGTGGGTGAACGCGGCGGGCACCGAGAGCAGGTCGCAGGGTGGGTGCATCAGCTCGCGGTAGAGCTCGGGAAAGCGCAGGTCGTAACACACGCTCAGGCCGACCCGCAACGCGCCAGCCTGCAGCACCATCGGCTCGCCACCGGCGCAGATCGCGTGGCCTTCGTCGTAACGCTCGCGGCCGTTGTCGTATCGAAAGAGATGGATCTTGTCATAGCGCGCAGCCAGTGTGCCGTCGGGCGCGTAGACACAGTTGCTGTTGAACACGCGGTCGGGGTCGCCGCTCCGGATCGGCAAGGTGCCGCCGATCAGCCACACGCCGTGTTCGCGCGCGGCCGTGGCGAGCATCTGCTGGATCGGGCCAGAGCCCGGCGCTTCGGCCACCGCGAGTTTGTCGCGATCGTGGTGGCCCATCAGACAGAAGTATTCCGGCAGCACGACGAGCTGCGCGCCAGCGTGCGCTGCTTGCGCAACGAGGCGGCTGGCCACCTCCAGGTTGTGCGCGACCTGGCTCGTCGAGACCATCTGCACTGCGGCGATTTTCATGCTGACCTCACTGTGGTTTCGGGGGAGCGGCAAGCGCCGGCGCCGATGCGGCACGCGCCACCGGCTCGACCTTCGGGTCAGCCCACGGGCCGCTGACGTGAAACTCGCGTGTGCCGGCTTCGCTGAGCGGCTTGCGCAGCAGCACCTGCGCGAGAAACGCACCCAGGCCGATCGCAGGGTTGATCACGGCGTACGCGAGCGCGGCGGTGCCGGCGTTGATCTCGGGCACGACGACGACACGCAGGTCTTGCGTTTCGCGCGCGATGTCGGCCTGGCCTTCCATCAGCACGGCGGCCTGCACGCCGCGCATGCGCAGGTTGTTGGTCTGCGCCACGCCTTGCGTGATCTTCACGTCGCCGGCGATGTTGTCGAACGCGAAGCCTTCCTGGAACACGTCGCGGAAGTCGAGCAGCAGCCGGCGCGGCAGCGACTGCAGGCTCAGCACGCTGAGCAATCGCGTGGCGCCCGGGTCCACTTTCAGGAACTGCCCGGCATCGATGGCCACGCTGACCTGGCCCGCCAGGCTCGGGTAATCGAGCGCGAACGGCGAGCCCAGCCACGAGACCTGCCCGCTCAACTGACCCTTGCCACCGCGAATCGCCTTCGGTGTGCCGAGCCGGTCGAGTAACGCGCCGCTGTCGGCCAGATCGAGCGTGAAGTCCATCACCGCGCGGCGCGGCGCCGGGGTGCCGCGAGACGGCGCCGCGGCCACCGCCGCCCAGTGGCCGGTGGCGACGAGCTGCGCCTCGGGCGTGGTGATGTTGAACTTCGACAGCTGCCAGTCGCGCAGCACGTCGCGGCCGGTGCCACTGGAGCGGTTCACCGCTTCGATCTCGAGCCGGCCGAGGCGTTTTCCACGCAGCTCGAAGTCTTCGACGACGATGTCGAGCGCGGGCAGCGTCGCGGGCTGCTGGTCGAGCAGGCTCTCGACCTGATCGACCTCGCCGCGTGGCACCGACAAGCGCGACAGGCGCGCGAACACGCGGCCTGCCGCCGCCGTGCCGCTGCGGGCCGGCGGGCGGTATTCGACATAACCGTTGAGTTGATCGGCATCCACGTTGACGCGCCAAAGGCCGGCGTCGAGCGACACACCGGCCACGAGCCGGGTGAGGTGGCGTGTGCCGACGTTCAGTTCCTGCACGCGCAGTGCCAGCGTGTCGGGCCGGTAGCCGCCGGCACCGGCCGCTTCGCGCGCTTCGGCATTGCCGAACAGGCGCTCGGCGGCGGCGTCCCATTCGTCGGTGTTGAGGGTCTTGAGGTTGACATTCGCGGCCACGCCGGTCGCCGGCTGCGGCACCGGTTCCATCACGCCGACACCGCCGCGCAGCACACGCGGTTGGTCGCCCGACACGTCGCGCAGGTAGTGCGCCTGCACCAGCGAACCCAGCTCGAAGTGCAGGCTGTCGCGCAAGGCCGGCGCAACGGCGCCGGGTTCGAGCGCGGTCTGGTAGCGCAGCGCCAGCGGCGTCTCGGCATTCTTGTTCAGCGGCACCGGCAGGTTGATCGCCAGGCCGACGAGGTTGCTGGTCACCGTGAGCTCGGGCCGCCCCTGTGCGAAGCCCAGGTTCATGCGGTAGGCCGTTTGCCCGCTCAATGCGCCGGCCAGACGCGCGGCCTGGCCGAGGTCGTTCGCGCGCCGCAGGCCTTCGGCGCTGGCGCTGCCCTGGCCGCTGAAACGGATCGAACCGTCGGGCAACAATCCGCCATCGAAGGCGAGTTCGCCACCGAACAGGCGCGCGCTGGCGCCGGCGATGCTGAAACCCTTGTGGGTGAAATCGACCCGTCCCTTCGCGCCCACAAGCAACGGGCTGTCGGGCGTGATGCGCACGTCGTTGCCGGCGAGCACGAGGCTGCCCTTCACGCTGGCCGCAGGCACATCGACGAGCGGGATCGACAGGCCGAGCTTCAGGTCGGCCTGGCCCAACCCACTGCCGGTGTCGAGCGCGTGGCCGATCCAGCCGCCCACGGGCGTGTGGTTGACGAACTGCAGCATCTCGGCCAGCGGCCCGTGCGCATTGGCTTCGAGGCCGAGCACGCCGTCGCCCTCGAGATTGCGGATGGCGCCCTGCACGCCGCTCCACTCGACCTTGCCGATCTGCGCCCGGCCGTTGCGAATCGACAGCGTGCCGCGGTCGACGATCAGCTCGGCGTTCGCGCGGGTCAACATCGGCCACGGCGAGACCCAGGCCGGCGCGCTGCCCGAGGCCGGCTCGTTCGGCACGTAGGCGAAGCTCGCATCCTCGACCTTGGCGGCGATGCGGAACTCGCCGTCCTGGCTGGAGCGTGCGTTGTAGAACGGAAAGTCCGACAGGTCGCCCCTGACACGAAAGCTCGCACCGGCGAGCTTTCCACCCTGGATGGCGTGCTCGATGTAGCCACGCGTGGCCTTCGAGATGTCGAGCGGGAGATAACGCCAGGCGCGTGTGACCACACCGTTGGCAAGCCGGCCGTCGAGCTCGAGCCGCCCGGGGTAACGCCCACCGCGGGCCACACCCGTGCCCGCGCCGGTGCGCCACGAACCGCTCAGTTCGCCTTGCGCATCGGCATTGGAAAAGCGCGCGTCCTTGATCGTCACGCTGACCTGAGCCAAAGGGTTCGCGGCAGCCGCCTTGGCCGGCTCGATCTTCCAGGCGAGCAGCGCGCTGAACTGGTCGAGCGGCAACAAGGGGTCGTCGAACACCCCCGGCAACTCGAGTGCACCGCTCTTCATGCCGATGCGCGCTTCGCCGCCGAGCTCGGTGGCGCTGAGCTGCAGCGTGGCATTGCGCAGGCCGGGGCGGCCCACGCCTTTGGCCTCGGTCGAAGGCTTGGAGGCGAGCGACAGGCCGCTGAGCAAACCCTTCGCGCGGTAGTGCGCGGGCGCGTCGAGCGGGCCGTCCCATTTGGCGGAGAGGTCGGTGATGACGCCTTGCGGCTTGAGCTCGGCGAGCAGGCGCCGCAGCGCGTCGCCGAGCGGGATGCGGGAAGCGACCTGCGCCATCTGGCCCACGTCGAGCCGCTGCGCGCTGAACTCGCCGCCGCTGGCGGCTTCGCCTTCGCGCTGGCGCCACGCGAGTTTCATGTCGCCTTGCGGCCAGCGCACGCCGTCGCCGGTGAGAAAGCTCAGGCGCTGCACATCAAGCACCACGCCCTCGGCGCTGCGTTGCGCGACCAGCCGGCCTTCGACCTGCTCGAAGGCCAGCGCATCGACCGTCGTCGCCAGCCGCAAAACCACCGAGCGCAAGGCCAGGTCCACGGTCGCGGCCTGCGGCTGGCCGTTCTTCAGCTCGAACCAGCCACGCAGCGCGCCCACGCCCTCGCTCAGCTCGAACGGCAGCGCCACGTGCTGGCGCAGCTCGTGCACGTCGGCGCGCGGCAGGCTGGCGTAGGCACTGCCGCTCCAGCGTCGCCAGTCGCCACGGCGCGCCAGCAGCGGCTGGGTGAAGCGGGCGTCGACGCTGAAGCGGTCGCCCCATTCGGGCGGTGGGGTCGCGTCGAGGTGAATGTTGTGTTGCAGCAGGCCGTTGCGCACCACCAGCTGCACGTCGCCCAGCACCAGCGGCGCGGCCTGGCGTTGTTCGTCGGTCCAGCGCAGCGAGCCGCCGCGAATCACGAACTCGTGCTGTTTGAAAAACCAGTCGGCGATGGCGTTGCTGTCGCCGCCGAGGTCGCCGCTGACATCGAGGCCGGCGATGAAGACGCGGCCTTGCGGGTCGCGCCGCAGCTCGAGCTGCGCACCGTCGATCAGCAGTTGTTCGAAGCGCAATTGCAGCGAGAGCAGCGAGCGCGGCGAGACCGCAGCGAACAAGCGCGGCAGGCTCAGTGCGGGGCGCTTCTCGGCGTCGAAGACGACCACGTCGCGCAGCTCCAGCGAAGGCACCCAGCC
>JANYFX010000547.1 GCA_025359585.1 Rhizobacter sp.
TGGAACAGGACCCGGCCGATCGATTCGTAGCGCGATTTCTCGTCGCCGCGGATGTGAACCTCGGGCTGCGGAACCAAGGTCGCAACCTTGCTGTGGCGCTGGAACAGCGCATCGCTATCGGGAACGAGCTGCTGATTCCAGAACACGTCGCCGTCCTTGTTGACCGAGATCTCGATGTTCTCGGGCTTGGTCTTGCGTGCGATGTTGGTCTCTTTGGGCAGGCTCATCGGCACCGTCTGCGTGACCACGGGGATCGTGATCAGGAAGATGATGAGCAGCACCAGCATCACGTCGACGAGCGGCGTGGTGTTGATGGTAGAGACGACTTCGTCCTCGTCGCCTCCTGAGCCGATGTTCATTCCCATGCGCGGTGTCTCCTGAAGGGATGTCCTGGGTGAATGAGGTTCAGGCTCAACGTGCGTTGCTGAGCTTCGCACCCATCAGGATGCCGTGCAGGTCGGCACCGAAGCCGCGCACCGCTTCCATGGTGATCTTGTTGCGCCGCACGAGCCAGTTGTAGCCGAGCACGGCCGGCACGGCCACGGCCAGGCCGATGGCGGTCATGATGAGCGCTTCACCGACCGGGCCGGCAACCTTGTCGATCGAGGCCTGGCCAGCGATGCCGATAGCGGTCAGCGCGTGGTAGATGCCCCAAACGGTGCCGAACAGGCCGACGAATGGCGCGGTGGAGCCGACGGTGGCAAGGAAGGCCAGGCCGTCCTGCAGGCGGCTTTGCACGTCGTCCAGGCTGCGTTGCACGCCCATCGTGACCCAGGTGTTGCGGTCGATGTTGTCGGTGAGCGCGCCTTCGTGGTGGTCACCGGCACTGATGCCGCTCTCGGCGATGAAGCGGAAGGCGCTGCCTTCTTTGAGGGTCTTGACGGCATCGTTGAGGTTGGCGGACTTGAAGAAGCCCTTGCGCGCGGCCTTGGCCTCGCCGCTGATCTTCATGCTCTCGTAGAGCTTGGTGATCATGATGTACCAGCTGCCCATGCTCATCAGCACGAGCAGGACGAGCACGCCTCTGGCGACGAAGTCACCTTGTGCCCAAAGGGCGCTCAGGCCGTAGGGGTTGTCGACGGTCTCCCTGCTGACCGATGCGGCCATCGGCGCTGCGGCCGGGGCGGTGGCGTCGGGCGCGGCAGACACGGGTGCAGCCACCACGGGTGCGGCGGCCGAGGCGGGCTGGGCAACGGCCCACTGGGGCGCGGCGATGGCGCTGGCGGCGAGGATGAGCGCGGCGAACGTCGATTGCAGTCGGTTGATCATGGCTGGAACTCCTGGAATGATTTTGCTGATGTCGTTGTTGTGTTTCTTGGGGGCGCGGACCGGGGGCTTGTGTTGGCACCCCGGTCGTCCCTACTCGGCGACCTTGAAGTCGAAGGCCTGTTCGGCCACGATTTCTTCGTCACCCCTGCTCTGGCAGTTGTAGCGCTGCATCGCGTTGCGCACGGCAGCATCGAACAGGCCACTGGGGCGCGAGGAGATGATCTCGACTTTGATGACCTTGCCGCCCTTGATGGTGGCCCGGGCGCGAACGCTGCCGTTGATGTTCTCCTGCAAGGCTTTGCGGGGCATCACCGGTTCGGGCATGTCCTGGCAAACCACACCGATCGCCACCACGGCCGGCCGAGGCGCCGGCGGGGCGGTCGCAGCGACCACAGGTGGCGGCGTCGGCGTCATCGTGGTGGGCGGTGGCGGCACCGGCGACGGAGCGACCGATATCGTGGGCTGTGGCGGCGGAGGCGCCGCGATCTGCACTTCCGGCGGCGGTATGTAGGGCGGCGGCGGCGCTTCGAGCTTGGGGGGTGGCGGCAGCACGATCTCGGGCGGCGGCGGCGGCTTCTTGATCTCTTCGATGACTTTGGTTTCGATGGGTGCGCGCACCACATCGACCACCTTCTTCGCAAGACCCGTCACCAGCGCGTACACGATGAACGCGTGAAACAGGATGACAAACGTGATGCCCACCAGATGCCGGCGTGGGTCAGCTTGTCGCTGGGAAAAATTCATGTCTGGGATCTCCAGAGGGGACTACGGATTCGGCGGAGCATACTGCCTGAGTCGGCTTGTGGCCGTCAGACAAGAAGCCGCAAATTCTAGCCGGGCGCAAAAAGGGCTCGACCTGTGCCTTGATTGCCGGGGTCGGCGGCGACCTGCATGCCGTGGCCCCTGCGGCGCAAGATAAGAAAAACCCGCCGGGTCGACGACCCAGCGGGTTCTTTTCTATCGCTTCAGAGGTTCAACTCAGAACTTGTAGTCGAACGACGCCGACAGCTTCACCGAGCGCGGAGCGCTGTAGCTCTCCACGTGGCGATAGCGCGACCACACCGCAGTGCTGCCGCCCGGAGCGTTGTAGCGCTCTTCGATCGTTTCGATGGTCTGCCGGTTGAAGGCGTTGAAGACGTCCATCTTCAACTGGAAGCCCTTGAACTCGGCGGGCCGGTAGTTGAGGTTGAAGTCAAGCCGCACATCGCCCGGAAGATTGCCACTCGAACCGCGCTGCGATGCCACGCCATTGCAGAAGAAATACGCCGAGCCGTAGCCGGAGTAGTTCGTCACGAGACCTGGCTGGTAAGGCACATGTGGGTCGACAGTGGCAGCACTTGGAAGAATCGGGTCCGGAGCATTGCCGATGCAGTTTTTCGGACGACCGGATGCGTACAGGAAGTTCGCACCGACGCCGAATTCAGGCGTGGCCTGGAAGTAACCGAAGGCCTTCAGCTGGTGCGTGCGATCGTTCGGCAGCCGGCCATCGGCATTGACCGAGAACTCCGGGAAGTCGAACGCCTGCGTGGTCGAAACGTCGCCCTGACCGATGTCGGACAGCAGCTGGCCTTCGGTGTTGCCGGTGTTGCGCGACCACGTGTAGTTGACCTTGCCCCACCACTTGCCGTCGAACGGGTACTCGGCGAAGAAGTCGAGCGCAATGTATTTGCGCTTGACCTTCGGAATGCCCAGATCCGCAGCCGACAGGTTGATGGTTTCGAGCTTGCCATCACCGTCGATGTCGAGCGTGAAGGTGTTCGCACGGCCCGGGTTGAACAGCGCGCAGTTGTAGCCGAAGTTCGAGTCGTCGACACCGTTCCTGAGGGCCCAGGCACGGAAGGGACGATCATCGCAATGGTCGTCGATGGCGGTCTTCAACGCACGGTAGGTGAACTTGGCACCGACGTTCAGGTCTTTCGACAACGCCGCTTCCATGCCCATCGCGAATTCGTCTTGGTAGTTGCCCTTCATGTTCTGAGCCGCCACCTGCCTTGGGTCCTTGGACTGGCCGAGCTCGTTGTTGTTCGAGTAAGCCGGGCTGATCGCCGTCAGGCCGGTCGGCGCGCCGGTCGCCTGGTCGACGCCGGTGTAGACGAAGTCCTGCACCGTGAACAACGAAGCGCCCGCGGCACGAATGGCCACATTGGTGGGCAGCGGCACGTGGTAACGGCCGGCACTCGCGGTCAGTTTCAGCGAAGAGTCGCCCTTCACGTCCCAGGTTGCGCCCAACCGAGGCGCCAGCTGCTTCTTCAGCTTGATGTAGGAAACGCCGTCGCCATTCTTGTTGTCGAAACCTTCATTTCGCAGACCCAGTGTGAACAGCAGGTTGTCGGTGGCCTGGTAGCGGTCTTCGATGTACTGGGCCTCCTGGTTCACTGTCGGCGTCGACTTGGAGGAAATGATGCTCTGCTCGACGTAGTAGCCCTGCTGCGCATACGGATTGCCTGCGACGCTGTTCGTCGGCTGGGCATTCTTGAGGCCGACGGTCGGGTCGGTCTTGCCGTAGGTCCACAACGATCCACCGAGTTGCGCCGTACCGGCCAACGACTCAATCTTGTTGTAATCGACACCGGCACGCAGCGTGTGCTGCGAATTGACTCGCCATTCCAGGTCGACCCGTGCACCCTTGTTGGTATCGAACGCGCCCGGGGCGAGCGAATTGCCGGCCGTCTGGATCTGCGGGTAGGTGAACCCGGGAATCTGCGTGGCGGCTGTGGAGGTCACCTGCGGAATCGACGGGTTGTAGCCAAGGTTGGCCTGCTCGTGCGTGCTCCGGGTCTTGCCGATCAAGGCCGTGAAGGTCAGGTCGTTGGTGATGTTGCTGGTGTACTTCAGGATGTCGACTTCCGAACCTTGCAAAGCCGCCACGGGCGTCGGCCCCCAGTTCTTGTAGTTCACGCCACCGTTGATTGTTCTGCCCCGGGTCAGCGTGGCGTAGTCGAACGAGTAGTAGTTCCGGCTGTCGTAAACCGTGTCGGACACCTTCGTGTACTCGAGGTGGTTGCTGTCGGTGATGTTCCAGTCCAGCTTCAGCAAGGCGCGCGGCGTCTGGCGGTTGATCTCCTGCCAGCCGATGGCGCTGTTCGAGCCTGCGCCGGCGCCGGTGTTCGCAACCCGGATCGCGCTGCGGTCACGCTCGGTGTTTTCAGCCGAGAAGAAGACAAAGAGCTTGTCCTTGATCAGCGGGCCGCCGGCGTAGATCGAGTAGCTGGCTTCACTCTGCGAGTTCGCATCGTTGTAGAACCGGTACTTGCCGGCGGTGGAAACCGTGTCCGGGCCGTTGTCTTCGTAGCGCGAGCTCTTTTCTTTCGAGCGCAGGAAGTTGGGCTCGATGCTCATGGCGCCACCGATCTGCCAATCGTTCGTGCCGCTCTTGGTCACGATGTTGACCACACCACCGGTCGAACGACCGAACTCTGCGCCGTAGCCGCCGGTGAACAGCTGGGCCTGGGCGATCGCGTTGAAGGGGAGCTGCGAAAAGCCGACCTGGGTCAGCAAGGTCGTGACCGGGAAGCCGTTGATGTAGTACGCGTTCTCGGAACCGCCCGCACCACCGAAGCTCGGGGCACCACCACCACCGTAGCGCGAGTCACCGCGGGTCGTGTTCGGTGCGAGCTGGATCACAGCGCCGACGTTGTTCGCGACCGGCAGCTTGGCCAGGTCGGACGCGGTGAACGTGGTGGTGGAGCCGACGCTGGACACGTCGATCGACTGACGGCGACCCACGACCTGAACGGTCTGCAGCGATGCCGCGGCGAACGCGACTTCGGTACCGCCGCCGATCGTCACCTGGACTTCGTCGCGGGTGCTCACGGTGGCGCCGTTGCGCTGCAGCGTGACCTTGTAGCGGCCAACCGGCATCGAGGTCGCCTGGTACTTGCCATCGGCACCCGGCGTTAGCGTACGCCGCGCGCCGGTGTCAAGATTTTCGATCACAACGGTCGAGCCAGCGGCCGAGTCGACCTGACCGTAGATGCTGCCGGTTGCGCTGGTTTGCGCATAGGCGACCGGTCCGACCGCGACCGTCAGGGCAGTCGCCCCGAAAGCCACGGCGAGCGCTCTCACCACGAGTGTTTTTCTGAACATGGGATCTCCTAGGAAATTCACTGAAAGGTTGATCGAAAGACCAAGTCCCGCTGCAAGTCACATACCAGCTTTGTAAGCGGGTCATGATTCGTCCGCTAAGACATGTAAATCAATTGTCACTGAACCCTTTCGCGTGGCTGCCTAAGGGTATCCCTAGATGTTCTCCGCCGCCGCCGCCGCGGAGCCATCTCCGGCAGCCTGCCAATCGGGCCCAGCCCATATTCCATGCGGGGTTGCGGCCGATTGGCAAGCGTTGAACAGCGCGCTCGGAGCCGGCCTCGTGCGCCGATCTGCGGGCATCTCCCTAAGCCGCTTTACACAGGCCGTTGGCTGTCAACAACAGGGAGCGGAGCGATCTGTAACGCGGCCCCGCGATCAGGGGGAGGCGACTGTCTCGATCCGGGGCACTGCAGCAAGCAACACACGCGTGAACGCTGCTTGCGGATTGCGCAGCACCGTCGGCGCAGGCCCGGACTCTTCGATGCGGCCCCGGTTCATCACGGCGATGTGGTCGGCGAGGTACCCCACCACACCGATGTTGTGCGTGATGAAAAGATAGGCCACGCCGGTGTCGCGCTGCAATTCGCGCAGCAGGTTCAGGATCTGTGCCTGAACCGACACGTCCAGCGCCGAGGTCGGCTCGTCGCACACAATCAGGCGTGGGCGCACCGCCAGAGCGCGGGCAATGGCGATGCGCTGGCGCTGGCCGCCCGAGAACTCGTGCGGGTAACGCTCAAGCGCGTCGCGTCGCAGGCCGACCTGATCGAGCAGCAGCTCCAGGCTCTTGCGTCGGGCCGAGGCATCGAGCTCCGGGCGCAGGGCGAGCAGCCCTTCTTCGAGGATGTCGAACACCCTCACGCGCGGGTTCAGCGAAGCGAACGGGTCCTGGAAGATGATCTGGATCGAACGGCGCGCCAGCCGCAGAGCGTCGCCGCTCAAAGTGAACAGGTCTTGCCCGCCCAGGCGTGCTTCGCCCGAGATCGTCGCCTGGCCACGCAGCAGCTGCACGATGGCCTTGCCGGTGGTCGTCTTGCCGCACCCTGACTCACCGACCAGCGCCAGCGTTTCGCCGGCACGGATCGAAAACGAGACATTGTCGACCGCCGTGAACGACCCGTGGCTGCGCTGCAGCAAGCCGCTTCGAATCGGGAACCGCACGCTGAGTTGGTGCACGTCGAGCAAGACCTCGCCCGATACCGGCGCAGCGGGCGGCGCCTCGAAGCGCAAGGCCTGGCCCGCCTCGACGAGCGCGGTCGGTGCGGCCGTGCCACCACCGTAAAGCAGGCAGCGCACGCTGCGCTGCCCCAGATCGAGCAACTCGGGGCGCGTGTCCTGGCAGGCACCGAAGACGCGATCACACCGCGGCGCAAACCGGCAGCCGGCAAACTCCTGCCAGAGCGGTGGCACCGTTCCGGGGATCGCGGCCAGCGTGTCGCCGCGCTTAGAGCTGTCGGGCAAGGCCCGCAGCAGCAGGCGCGCATACGGGTGCCTGGGCGCCGCGAAAAACTCGGCCGCATCGGCCACTTCGATGATTTGGCCGGCGTACATCAGTGCCACGCGGTGTGCCATGCCCGACACCACGGCGAGATCGTGCGTGATCAGCAGCAGGCCCATGCCCTGCTCCTTCTGCAATTGGCGCAGCAGGTCGAGGATCTGCGCCTGGATGGTCACGTCGAGCGCAGTGGTCGGCTCGTCGGCGATCAGGAAGTCGGGCTCGGCGGCGAGCGTGAGCGCGATCATCACGCGCTGCTTCTGGCCGCCAGAGAGGCGAAACGGGTACTCGTCGATGCGCAGCGCGGGCTCGGGAATGCCGACCCGGCCCATCCACTCGATGGCCTTGGCACGGGCCGCCGCGCCGCGCAGAGGTGTGTGCGCTTCGATCGCTTCGACGATCTGCTCACCGACCCGCATCACCGGGTTCAGGCTGGTCGCGGGCTCCTGAAAGATCATGCCGATGCGGCCGCCGCGCACTGCGCGCATGCTCGACTCGGGCAAGGCCAGCACGTCCTCCCCTTCGAGCGTGACGCTGCCGTGGGTGATGCTGCCACTGTCGGGCAAGAGCCGCATCAGCGCGAGCGCGGTCATGCTCTTGCCGCAGCCCGACTCGCCTACCAGCGCGAATGTTTCGCCACGCCGGATCGACAGACTCAGGCCGTCGATCGCCTTGACCAGGCCGGCGTCGGCGTCGAGGGCGACCTTGAGGCCTTCGACCTGCAGCACATCAGCCGTCATGCCGCCGCTCCCTTGCGCAAGCGCGGCCTGAAGCTGCGGGCGCGCGGGTCGAAGGCATCGCGCACGCCGTCGGCGAAAAGATTGGCGGCGAGCACGAGCGTGACCATGAAGGTGAAGGCCGCCGCGAACGACCACCACACGAGCGGGTCGCGGCTCATCTCGGTGCGGGCCAGGTTGATCATGCCGCCGAAGCTGTTCATCGAAGGGTCGACGCCCACCCCCACATACGAC
>JANYFX010000565.1 GCA_025359585.1 Rhizobacter sp.
AAGATCAGCAGGTAAAGGATGGCGGTGAGCACTGGCGCGGCGACCGTCTGGAACGCCACCTTCCAGAAGCGCAGCACTTCCTTGTAGAGCAGCGTGCGGGCGCCCGACAACACGTTGACGGCGCTCATTCGGCCACCCCCACCGGCGCGGCGATACGCGGCGGGCCGTTCATGATCTCGAGGAACACGTCTTCCAGATCCGCGCGGCCGATCTCCAGGTCTTCGGGCTGGCAGCCGGCGTTGCGCAGCACGCCGAGGATGGTCTCGACCTCGTGCGCGTCGTGCGCCGTGATCTGCACGATGCGCCCGGTCACGCGCGACTGCGCGGCGAGCTGCGGCGGCAAGGCCGTGTCCATCTTGAAGCGCAGCATCGTGCTGGCCGTGCCCGCCAGCAGCGCCGAGGTGCGGTCGAGCGCCACCACCCTGCCCTGCTTCAGCATCGCCAGCCGCCCGCACAAGGCCTCGGCTTCTTCGAGGTAGTGCGTCGTCAGCAGAACAGTGTGGCCTTCCTTGTTCAGCCGCGCGACGAACTGCCAGAGCGTCTGGCGCAGTTCCACGTCGACCCCGGCGGTCGGCTCGTCGAGCACGATCACCGGCGGGCGGTGCACCAGCGCCTGCGCCACCAGCACGCGGCGTTTCATGCCGCCGCTGAGCTGCCGCATGTTGGCGTCGGCCTTGTCGGCCAGGCCCAGGTTGGCGAGCAGCTCGTCGATCCACGCGTCGTTCTTGTAGACGCCGAAGTAGCCGCTCTGGATGCGCAACGATTCGCGCACGCTGAAGAACGGGTCGAACACCAGCTCCTGCGGCACGATGCCCAGGCTGCGGCGCGCTTGCGCGTAGTCGCTCACCACGTCGTGGCCGAGCACGGTCACGCGCCCGCTGCTGGCGCTGGCCAGGCCGGCGAGGATGCTGATCAGGGTGGTCTTGCCGGCACCGTTCGGGCCCAGCAGGCCGAAGAACTCGCCGGGCTCGATGTCGAAGCTCACATCGTCGAGGGCCCGGGTCGCGCCGCGGGCGCCGCCGCTCTTGCTGATGTACGTCTTGGTGACGTTCTGGAATGAAATGGCAGGCATGTGGGGCGCGATTGTAGGCAGCGCGCCCCTTTCGTGCTGACATGCTGCGGGCCGATGCCGATGCGATGCGCGCGCGGTTGATGCTAGATTGCCCCTTCAAGAAGACACCGCCCGAGACAAGCCCCCACCCGATGGCCACCACACCCAAGAAACCGCGCCGCACCGCCGAGCGCATTCTGGAAGTGACGCTGGAGCTGTTCAACCGCTTCGGCGAACCGAACGTGTCGACCACGCTGATCTCGGCCGAGCTCGGCATCAGCCCGGGCAACCTGTACTACCACTACCCGGCCAAGGACGAGCTGATCAACAGCCTGTTCGACCGCTACGAACGTTCGCTGACCGAACTGCTGCGCGCAGCCGACGGCGTGGAAAACGTCGAAGACGCGTGGTTGTTCTTTCACATGCTGTTCGAGCTGATCTGGCAGTACCGCTTTCTGTACCGCGACCTGAACGATTTGCTGTCGAAGAACCGGCGGCTGGAAACGCACTTCCAGTTCGTGCTGAAGAACAAGGGCAAGGCCGTGCAGTCGGTGCTCGACGGCCTGTCGCGCGGCAAAACGATGAAGATCGAGCTGCGCGACGTGGAGCCCGTGGCCACCGCGATGGTGGTCGTGCTGACCTACTGGCTGAGCTTTGAATACGTGCGCGACCCGCGCCGTGCGCTCGAACCCGAAAGCGCCAGCGCCGCGCTGATGCGCGGGGCCTTCCACGTGCTCAGCCTGCTGCTGCCTTACCTGCAAGCCGAAGAACGCGAGCACCTGCACGCACTCGTCGGCAACTACCACAAAGGAGACTGAAACCATGGCCAAATGGACCGCCTTCCCGCACGACGCCGACGACTACAGCTACGACACCGCGGCCTTGAAAAAGAGCTGGGCACGCCTGCACGCCGGCGACGCCGAGCCGCTGCCCACCGATGCGAAAGTGCTGGCCGCGTGGGCCTTGTTCCACGCCGGTGTATTCCAGAAAGCGGCCGAGGCTGGCTTGAAAGCCGGCGGTGCCGGCATCACGGTCGCGAACAAGGCGCAGTCGATCTACGCCAACTACCTGGAGAAGAGCGAAAAGACCAAGCTCGAACTCTTCATGGAAGTGGCCGAGCGTGCCGAAGCGCAGATCGGCGCCGAGCCGAAGAACGCCAACGCCTACTACTTCATGGCCTACGCGCTCGGCCGCTACAGCCAGGGCATCAGCATCACGAAGGCGCTGGCGCAGGGGCTGGGCGG
>JANYFX010000567.1 GCA_025359585.1 Rhizobacter sp.
CGATGGCGCGCGACCCGAAGAACCGCGAGCTGATCGCCAAGGTGATTGCGCCGACCGCGTACCTGAACCAGCCCGAGACGGTGTTGATGCAGGTGCTGTCAGGCAAGTTCACGTCGCCCTTGATGTAGCCCCAGCGTTTCATCTGCGTCAGCATCCACACCGCCATGCTCTGCCACGGCACCGGGTCGAAGTCGGTCCGGTCGGGCACGTTCTTCACGCCGCCCAGGCCGTCGGCGAACTTGCCTGACAGCACCTGCATCAACACCGTCTCGGGCTGGTTCAGGTACGCGGTCGGCGCAATCACCTTGGCGATCAGCTCGCGGTTCTTCGGGTCGCGCGCCATCGCCGCCGAGCTGAGCACCGCGCGGTACAGCGCGGCGAAGGTGTTCGGGTTCTGCTTGATGAACTCCTCGGACACGCCGAAAGCGCAGCACGGGTGCCCGTCCCAGATCTCTTTCGACAGGATGTGGATGAAGCCGATTTCGTCGAACACCGCGCGCTGGTTGAACGGGTCGGGCCCGAGAAAACCGTCGATGTTGCCGGCCCGCAGGTTGGCCACCATTTCGGGCGGAGGCACCACACGCAGTTGCACATCGGTGTCGGGGTTCAGCCCGGCTTCGGCGAGGTAGTAGCGCAACAGGAAGTTGTGCATCGAGTACTCGAAGGGAATCGCGAACTTGAAGCCCTTCCAGTTCTTCGGGTCGCGGTTGTCCTTGTGCTTGAGCGCCAGCGTGATCGCCTGGCCGTTGATGTTCTGCACCGTGGCCACGCGCATCGGCTGCGCAACCGAGCCCAGGCCCATCGAGATCGCGAGTGGCATCGGCGAGAGGAAGTGCGAGGCGTCGTGCTCCTTGTTCAGCATCTTGTCGCGGATCAGCGCCCAGCCCGCCGTCTTGTTGAGCTGGACGTTCAGGCCTTCCTTCTTGTAGAAGCCCAAGGGGTCGGCCATGATCAGCGGCGTGGCGCAGGTGATCGCGATGAAGCCGATCTTCAGGTCCTTCTTCTCGAGAGGCCCTTTGTCTTGCGCCATCGCTTCGAGCGCACCCATCGGCAAGAGCGAGGCGATCGCGGCGCGCGCGGTGGTCGCACCCACGGCCTGCAGAAAGCGGCGTCGCAGCGGCTCGCTCGGCAGCAGCGCTTTCACCAGCGTCGCTTCGATGAAGTCGCGCGAGAAACCCGCTTCGCTGGCGGCTGCCGATTCGGCATCGTGCTGCGCCGGCGAGTGGTCGCGCCCGCAGCCGCACTTCAGCATCAGCGGGCGGTCGGCGTCATAGGGATCGAAGCGGCTCATGAGTGAACTCCTTGCAATGGTGGGAACGATAGGGATCGAGCGGCACGTGCGCCATCGCGGCAGGCGGCTTTCGCTTGTAGGGCTGGCACTACAAAACCCGAAAACTCAAACGGGCATCACGTCCACACGCACCGCGTACAAGGCCAGTTCCACGTCGTTGCGCGCGCCGGTCTTTTCCAGCACGCGTGCGCGGTAGGTGCTCACGGTGTTGCTCGACAAGACGAGCTGCTCGGCGATCTCGCTCACGGTGCGGCCGGTCGCGAGCAGGCGGAACACCTGGTACTCGCGGTGCGACAGGCGCTCGTGCAGCGGCGCTTCCACCGCCTTGGCCTGCCCGGCGCCGATGCTGCTGGCCAAGTGCTCGGCAACAGTCGGCGTGATGAACAAACCGCCGGCAGCGACCTTGCGGATCGCACTTGTCATCTGCTGCGAATCGGCGCTCTTGTTCAGGTAGCCGGCAGCGCCGAGCTTCAGACTGCGCACGGCGTACTGCTTGTCGGGGTAGGTGCTGAGCATCAGCACCGGCACCTTCGGAAACTCGCTCTTGAGCTGGCGCAGCACATCGAGGCCGTCGCGGTAGGGCATCGCGATGTCCATCAGCACCACGTCGATGCCACCGAGGCGCACGCGCTGCAGCGCTTGCGGGCCGTCTTCGGCTTCGCCGGCGAGAACGATGTCGTCGGCGTCGGCGAGGATCTGCTTGATGCCCTGCCGCACGATCAGGTGGTCGTCGCAGATCAACACCCGAATCATGACGGGGCCTGCAAGTCTTCGTCGGGCAGCGGCATCGTCAAACGCACCAAGGTGCCATGCCCCGGCACGCTGTCGATCATCAGCGTGCCGCCGAAGTGCCCGGCACGTTCGCGCATGCCCATCACGCCGTAGCTGTGCGGGTGCGAAAACGCATCACGCTCGGCGCCTGCGCCGTCGTCGCGCACTTCGAGGTGCAGCACAGGCTGCGGCGGGCCGTCGACATACAAGCGGATCTCCACCGACTGCGCCTTCGCATGCCGCGCCACGTTGCTGAGCATTTCCTGGAAGATGCGGAACACCGCGATCGCCCAGCGTTCGCCGAGCACCCCAGCGGGTGGCAGCACACCGGCCGACACGTGCACCTGCACGTCGTGGCGCAGCTCGGTCGTTTCGACGAACTCCTGCGCTTGCCATTCGAGCGCGGCCCAAAGGCCCTGGTGGTCGAGGATGCTCGGCCGCAGGTCGGTGATGATGCGGCCGAGCTTGTCGACCGCCGAATCGATCAGCCGGCCCATGCCCTGGCACTTGTCTTCGAGCGCGGGCCGGTCTTCGATGCGCTTCTCGAGCCAGTTCACGTCCATCTTCAACGCGACGAGCAGCGAGCCCAGTTCGTCGTGGATGTCGCGTGCGATGCGTGTGCGCTCGTCTTCGCGCACGGTTTCCGAATAGGCCGACAGATCACGCAGTTGTTCGAGCGCGCGCGAGAGTTCGGCCGTGCGCGCCTGCACCCGCTGCTCCAGTTCGTCGCGCGCCTGGCGCAGCAGCTCTTCACCGTGTTTGCGCTCGGTGATGTCGACGAAGGTGGCGACCGCGCCCTGCACCACGCCCTTGTCGAGGATCGGGTACGAGGAGTATTCGGCGCTGAACGAGGAACCGTCGGCGCGCCACAGCACCTCGCTGTCGATGCGGCAGGGCAGGCCCTGGCGAAAGGCGTTGAAGATCGGGCAGTCGGCTTCCGGGTAGGCGCTGCCGTCACCGTGGGTGTGGTGCATCAGGCAATGCATGTTCTTGCCCAGCACCTGTTCGGTGCGCCAGCCGAGCATCGATGCGCCGGCCCGGTTGATAAAGGTGCAGCGGCCGTCCAGGTCGATGCCGAAGATGCCTTCACCGGTCGATTCGAGCAGCAGGCGCAGGCGCTGCGACCAGGCCTCGCCCGCGTCGGCACCGTGGCCCGCTGCGGTGGCAGCGGGCAGTGCGGGCGTCGAAGAGGTCGGTTCGGTTTGCATGCAGCACTCCGAGCAAGGCAAGAGGCTCAGGCGTACCGCAAAGCGCGTGCCACGCGCCGCCTTGTGTGGCTCAGCGCACCAAGTCCCAGCCCATCATCAGCACCGCGGCCGTCATCAACGCCACCGCACCCCAGCCGAGAAAGCGGGTCTTGCGGCGCACCGGCAGCGGGCCCATGACCTCGGGTTTGCCGGCCAGCAGCATCATCGCGGCCATGATCGGCACGGCGACCACGCCGTTGATCACCGCGCTCCAGTAGAGCGCTTTCATCGGGTCGATCGGCGTGAAGTCCAGCCCCGTGCCGACGATGGTGGCGGTGCCGATGATCGCGTAGAAGCCCTTGGCTTCGCGCCAGTGGCGCTCCAGCCCTTCGGGCCAGCCGAAGGCCTCGGCCACCGCGTAGGCCGCCGACGACGCGAGCACCGGCACGGCGAGCAGGCCGGTCGCGATGATGCCGAACGAGAACAGCATGAACGCGAAGTCGCCGGCGAGCGGGCGCAGCGCTTGCGCGGCCTGCGCGGCGCTGGTCACGTCGGTCACGCCGCCGGCATGCAGCACGACCGCGCCCATCAGCATCACGAAGAAGGCCACGCCATTGGAGAAGACCATGCCGACCACCGTGTCGAGCCGCATGCGGCGCTTGGCGCGCTTGAGCGTGTGCGCGCTCTCCTGCCCCGCCGTGATGCCGTGCAGCCGCATCTCTTCGACCTCTTGGGCAGCCTGCCAGAAGAACAGGTAAGGCGAGATGGTGGTGCCGAGCAGCGCGACGATCATCATCCAGAAGGCCGACGAAGGCACGATGTGCGGCACCACCAGATCGTGCAGCACCTGCGCCCACGGAATGGTGACGGTGAAGGCGGCCGCGACGTAGACGAACAAGGCCAGCGTCAGCCACTTCAGCATCGGCGCCAGGCGCCGGTAAGGCACGAAGATCTGCAGCAGCAGCGTGATCACACCGAAGGCCACCGCGTGAAAGTGGTCACCGCCGCCGACCACGAGTTGCAGCGCTTCGCCCATCGCAGAAATGTCGGCGGCGATGTTGACGGTGTTGGCCACCACCAGCAGCGCGACGATCGCGTAGAGAAACGCGCGCGGCGTGTGCACCCGCAGATTGGCCGCGATGCCCTGCCCCGACTGCCGCCCGATGCGCGCGCTGACGAGTTGGATGCCGATCATGAAAGGCAGCGTGAGGAACACCGTCCACAACACGCTGGTGCCGAACTGCGCACCGGCCTGCGTGTAGGTGGCGATGCCGGACGGGTCGTCGTCGGCCGCGCCCGTCACCACACCAGGGCCGACGTGGCGCAGGAAAGAAGGGATTCGGCGCAGCGGGCTGGCGCGGGTCGACGGCATGGATCAGGGCTCCGGAACGAGGCGACAGCCGCGCCGCCGATGATCCCACGCAAAGCCATGTAAACCGGCCGTGGCGTGACACACGCTGCAGGCACAATCGCCTGCCCCGACGCCACCCGGGCCGGGCCTCCACCCGAGAACCGGTGCGCCGCCGTGATCGACAAGCGCTTCTTCCCCCGCCAAGTGGTCGAGTCCAGCGGCAACCGCTGGGACTGGGCCTTGCTGCCGCTCGTTCTGGGCGTGCT
>JANYFX010000570.1 GCA_025359585.1 Rhizobacter sp.
GCGCAGTGGCCGAGAGTGGCAACGGGAACTTGGTGGCGCGTGCCGTGTCGAGCACCAGGCCGAGGTCTTTCACGAAGATGTCGACTGCCGAGAGCGGCGTGTAGTCGCCCGCGATCACGTGCGCCATGCGGTTCTCGAACATCCAGCTGTTGCCGGCGCTGTTCGTGATGACTTCATACAGCGCGTCGGCTGCCACGCCTTCGCGCAGGCCGAGCGCCATCGCTTCGGCGGCGGCGGCGATGTGCACGCCAGCGAGCAGCTGGTTGATGATCTTCACCTTGCTGCCCGGGCCGGCCGCGTCGCCGAGCTTGTAGACCTTGGCGGCCATCGCGTCGAGCGCGGCGCCGACCTTGGCGTAGGCCTCGGGCCGGCCCGAGGTCATCATCGTCATCTGCCCGCTCGCGGCCTTCGCGGCGCCGCCGGAGATCGGTGCGTCGAGGTAGTGCACGCCGCGCTCGGCCAAGCGCTTTTCGAGCGCGACCGACCAGTTTGGGTCGACCGTAGAGCACATCACGAACACGCTGCCGGGCGCGAGCGCGTCTGCCGCACCGTTGGCACCGAACAGCACGGCCTCGGTCTGCGCTGCATTGACGACGACGCTGACGACCACGCCGCACTTCGACGCCAGTTCGGCCGGGTTCGCGCAGGCCGTGCCGCCTTCGGCGGCGAAGGCCGTGGCCGCCTCCAGGCGCACATCGCAGACGTGCACGTGGTAGCCGGCGCGGCGCAGCGACGACGCCATGCCCTTGCCCATGGCGCCGAGGCCGATCACACCGATGTTCGTTGTCATGTTGTCTTGTCTCCGCGATAGCTTGTTTCAGGCGTCGACGCTCTTGGCGTAACTCGGCGCACGCCGCGCTTTGGTCGCTTGCTCGAACGCGTAGGCCAGCCCGAGCAGCTTCGCTTCGCTCCAGGCGTTGCCGAAGAAGCTCAAGCCCAGCGGCAGGCCGCGCATCATCGCGGCCGGCACCGTGATCGCGGGTGTGCCGGCCACGGCGGCCGGCGTGGTGCTGCCGCCGACGATGTGGTCGCCAAGCACGGTGTCGTTGCGCCACGCGGTGCCGCCGGTCGGCGCGATCAGCGCGTCGAGGCTGTGTTCGCGCATCACCGCTTCGATGCCTTCGGTGCGCGCGATGCGCAGGCACTTCGCACGCGCGTCGAGGTATTCGGCATCGGTCAGCGGGCCCTTGGCCTGTGCCTTCTCGAACAGGTCCTGCCCGAACCACGCCATCTCGCGCGAGGCGTTCTTCCGGTTGAACGCGATCACGTCGGCCAGGCTCTTCACCGGTGCGTTCGGGCCGAGGCGTTGCAAGTAGGCCGCGAGGTCGGCCTTCAGTTCGTAGAGCAGCACCGTCAACTCGGCGTCGCCGATCGTTTCGATCGCGGGCAGTGTGACCGGGTCGATCAGCACCGCGCCAGCGCGCTTGAGCGCTTCGAGCACGGGTGCATAAGCCTGTTCGGTCAGATCGTGAAAGCCGAAGAATTGGCGCGCCACGCCGAGCCGCGCGCCCTTCAACGCGTTCGCGTCGAGTGCGCTCGTGTAGTCGGTCAGGCTGTGCGGCGCGCTGCCCTGCATGGCGGCGTCGTCGGCGTCGAAGCCGGTCATCGCGCCGAGCAGGATCGCGCAGTCGCGCACGCTGCGTGCCATCGGGCCGGCGGTGTCCTGGCTGTGGGCGATCGGGATGATGCCGCTGCGGCTGAGCAAGCCGACGGTGGGCTTCAAGCCGACGATGCCGCAGATCGAGGCCGGGCTCAGGATCGACCCATCGGTCTCGCTGCCGACGGCCGCGGCGCACAGGCTCGCCGCCACTGCGGCTGCCGAGCCCGAACTCGACCCTGAGCAGTTGCGGTCGAGCGCGTGCGGGTTGAGTGTCAGGCCACCGCGTGCGCTCCAGCCGCTGGTGCTCTGCGTGCTGCGGATGTTGGCCCACTCGCTCAGGTTGGTCTTGCCGAGGATCACCGCGCCGGCCGCGCGCAGCTGCTGCACGATGAAGGCGTCGGCCGGCGGTTTGCTGCCCATCAGGGCGAGCGAGCCGGCCGTCGTCTGCATCTTGTCGTGCGTCTCGATGTTGTCCTTGACCAGGATCGGCATGCCATGCAGCGCGCCGCGGGCGCGTCGTCCGAGGTCGAGCGAGCGTGCGATGGCCGGCGCATCGGGGTTGGTTTCGATCACGCTGCGCAGGTGCGGCCCGGCGCGGTCGACGAGTTCGATGCGCGCGAGGTAGGCGGCCGTGAGCTGAGGTGCACTGATGCGGCCTGCGCCGATGTCGGCCCGCAAGTCCGACAGGCTGCGTTCTTCTACTTTGACGGGGCTCATCGGGTTTCCTCGGGTCTTCAACCAGGCTGTGGACGGGATCAAAGTGGCCGCGGCGGCCAGAACAGTTCTGCGTTTCAGTGGTGGTCGTTGGCTCATGTCGGGCACAGTGCTTGGGGCGATGGATTTGATTGTGCTGCACACCCGCGTGCTGCGTGTAGCCGCGCAAGTGACAGCGACTCTGCGGCGTTCGTGTAGAACCCGGTCACGAAAAGACGGAGACAGAATGAACGAGCAGTTCGTGGGCACCACGCCCGTTCAGGAGCGGCACCGTTTCGATGTGCCTGCGCTGGAGGCCTGGCTCGCGCGCCACATGCCGGGGTTCGCAGGGCCACTGCAGGTCGAGCAGTTCAAGGGCGGGCAGTCGAACCCGACTTATCTGCTGAAAACAGCGGCGGGCAGCTTCGTGTTGCGCCGCAAACCACCGGGCAAGCTGCTGCCCTCGGCCCACGCCATCGAGCGCGAGCACCGCGTGATGAGCGCGCTGCGCGGCTCGGGTGTGCCGGTGCCGGAAATGCACTGCCTGTGCGACGACGCGGCCGTGATCGGCAGCGCGTTCTATGTGATGGAGCACGTGCAGGGCCGCATCCTCTGGGACCCGGAGCTGCCCGGGTTCGGCGTGGCCGAGCGCAGCGAACTCTTCGACGACATGAACCGCGTGATCGCGGCACTCCACCGCCTCGACCCGGCGCAGATCGGCCTGGCCGACTACGGCAAACCCGGCAATTTCTTCGCGCGCCAGATCGGCCGCTGGACCGCGCAGTACCGCGCTTCCGAGACCGAATGCATCGAAGCGATGGAGCGGCTGATCGAGTGGCTGCCGCTGCACATCCCGCCCAGCGACACGGCCGCGCTGGTGCACGGTGACTTCCGGCTCGACAACCTCGTCTTCCATGCGACCGAGCCGCGCGTGGTGGCGGTGCTCGACTGGGAGCTTTCCACGCTCGGCCACCCGATGGCCGACTTTGCGTACCACGCGCTCGCATGGGAGTGGCCATCGGGCGCGATGCGCGGGCTGGGCGGGTTGAACCTGGCAGCGTTGGGCATCCCGAGCGACGCCGAGTACCTGGCGCGCTACTGCGAGCGCGTCGGCGCGGCCGCACCTTCTGCCGAAGAGTGGAATTTCTACGTCGTCTACAACCTGTTCCGGGGTGCTGCGATCTCGCAGGGCATCCTGCGCCGTGCGCTCGACGGCTCGGCCAGCAGCGTGCACGCGCTGGAAGCCGGCCGCAAGGCGCGTGGCGTGGCAGAGCGGGCCTGGCAGCGTGTCGTCGACTCCGGGCAAACCCCCAACTGACAGGCCACGGCGCCACGCGATATTTCGTCAGTGCCGCGCCAGCGCCGCACGCCCCACCAACCCATCCTCAGGAACCCCCGTGGCAGCAGAGCATCCCTGGATCAAGTCTTACCCCGACGGCGTGCGCTGGGACGCCGAGCTGCCCTTGATGCCGGTGCAGCAGTTGCTCGACGATGCGGTCAAGCGCTGGCCCGAGCACCCGGCCATCGAGTTCATGGGCCGCGTGATCAGCTACCGGGAGTTCGGCGATCTGGTGAACCGCGCGGCCAAGGGCTTGCAGCAACTCGGGGTCGGGCCGGGTGTGCATGTCGGCTTGTACCTGCCGAACACGCCG
>JANYFX010000572.1 GCA_025359585.1 Rhizobacter sp.
CGGAACAGCAAGGTGTCGGGAATGCCGATCACGTCGTGCGTGAAGACCTGGCCGAACTCGCCGCGCAGCGTGGTGTACCAGGCGTCACCGAGCGGGTGGTACCAGGTCATGCGCACATAGAGCCGCCCGAACGGGCCGCGGGCCGAGTCGGTCACGCCGAGCAGCGTTTGCGTGCCACGCGCGTAGCCGGCCGAGGCTTGTGCCGAGGTGGTGAGGCCGCGCGTGGGCAGGAGCACGCTGTCGATGTCGCGGTAGACCCAGTGGTAGTTGTACGAGGCCGCACTCGCGCTGTTGCCGATCAGCGCGCCTTCGAGTTTCGCCTGGGTCAGCTCGAAGAAGTAGAGCCGCTCGATGCGCGGCGTGTCCTGCGTGCGGCCGACACGCGCCGACCACGAGCTCACCACCTGGTCGGCCGAGCGCAGCTTCGAGGCCGCGCCAGCCACCAGGTTGCGGTACAGGCCGTCGAGCGGGTGCGAGATCAACTCGCCTTCCCACGACTTCAACTCGGAGCCGAGTTCGAACTTGTTCTTGGCGACCCAGCGGCTGCCGAACACGCGCCGCTGCGTGTGCTCCAGCGTCAGCCGCGGGCCGGTGTTGGCGCTGTAGCCGATGCCGACCGTGGCCTGCTGCAGCGGCAGCTCCTTGAGCTTGACGAGCACCGGCGCGGCGCTCGCCGTCTCGGGGTTGGCGTCGAGCTCGACTGCGGCGCCTTCGAACAGGCCGATCTTCTGCACCCGTTCCTGAAAGTCGAGCAAGGCCTTCTCGGAATAGGGCGTGCCGGGCTCGAAGTAGGCGAGCCGGCGCACCGCCTCTTCGTCGTAACGCTGCAGTCCTTCGATGCGAATCTCGCCGATGTGGAACAGCGGGCCGCTTTCGATCACGACCGCGAGCGCCACGCTGTTGTCGGTGGCATCGACCTGCGCGTGCGTTTCGCTCCACGAGGCGGCGGCGTAACCGCGCGCGCGCAGTTGGGCGAGCGTGCTGTTCTTCGCGTCGGTCCAGGCGCCCTGGCGAAACGCCGCACCGACCGGCAGCGGCCACTGGCGCCGCAGCGTCGCGAGTTCTTCCACGGCGGCGGCGTTGCCACTCTGCGCCGCCGTGTCGAGCGCACCGTGTGTGCCGAGCGTGAACTGCGCGACACGGGCCTGCGGGCCGGGTTCGACGATCACGCGCAGCAGCGGCACGGCCCCGGCCTGCGCCGGGTCGCGCTCGACCTTCACGTCGGCGCTGAAATAGCCCGCGGTCTCCAGCAGCGAGCGGGCCTGCGCCGGCGCCGCGCGCATCAGGCGTTCGAGCTCGGCCGGCGTGATGCCTTCGGTGGCCGGCGCGTTCTGGAAGCGCGACAAGTCGAGGTAGGTCGTGAGCAGCGCGCGCAGCGGGTCGGGCGCCTGAACTTCGACCCGGTATTCGGCCTGCTCCAGCGTGGCGGCAGCCGCCGCTGCTGGCTTGGCGGGCTCGGGTTTGGGGCCGAAGAAAACCAGGTTCGCGCAGCCCGAGAGCAGGCACACGACAGCGAGCGCGGCCGCAGCCCGCGCCCCGGCGCAAGCCGTCATTTGCTGAGCAGACGCATGGCCCCTTCCAGCCCGGCGAGCGTGAGCGGAAACATGCGCTGGTTCATCAGTTGCTGGATCACCGCGATGCTTTGCCGGTAGCCCCACACGCCTTGCGGCTCGGGGTTGATCCAGGCGAACTTGGGGAAGGCCTGCGTCAACCGTGCCAGCCACTCGGCGCCGGCTTCTTCGTTGTTGTATTCGACGCTGCCGCCGGGCTGCAAAATTTCATACGGGCTCATCGTCGCGTCGCCGACGAAGATCAGCTTGTAGTCCTTGTTGTACTTGCGCAGGATGTCCATCGTCGCGAACTTCTCGCTGTAACGACGGCGGTTGTTCTTCCACATGAAGTCGTAGACGCAGTTGTGGAAGTAGTAGAACTCCAGGTGCTTGAACTCGCTCTTCGCGGCACTGAAGATTTCTTCGACGCGGTGGATGTGTTCGTCCATCGTGCCGCCCACGTCCATCAGCAGCAGCACCTTCACCTTGTTGTGGCGCTCGGGCACCATCTTGATGTCGAGCCAGCCGGCGTTGGCCGCGGTGCTGCGGATCGTGTCGTCGAGGTCGAGCTCTTCGGCCGAGCCTTCGCGCGCAAAACGGCGCAGCCGGCGCAGCGCGACCTTGATGTTGCGCGTGCCGAGCTCGAGCGTGTCGTCGTAG
>JANYFX010000605.1 GCA_025359585.1 Rhizobacter sp.
GTTCTTCACCCGCACGATCGACGGCAAGAAGGTCTACGGCACCTACCTGTTCACCGAGCGTGGCAGCGAAGGCATCACGATGGGCGTGAGCAACGTGCTCTACCCGATGGGCTTCAAGTACCAGGACCCGAAGAAGCCGTACGCGATGGACGGCTTCGTCAACAGCGCCGACGCGATCAAGGGCCTGGACTTCTACAAGTCGCTCTACAAGTGCTGCACGCCCCCGGGGCTGACCAACTCCTACATGGGCGAAGGCCTGGACGCATTCAAGTCGGGCCAGGTCGCGATGATGATGAACTGGTTCGCGTTCTTCCCGGGGCTCTACAAGGACCCGAACGTCGGCGGCGACAAGATCGGCTTCTTCGTGAACCCGAGCGACAAGACCAAGGGCTCGCAGCTCGGCGGCCAGGGCATCTCGGTGGTGGCCTACTCGCCGAACCGCAACGAAGCGCTCGCCTACATCAAGTGGTTCGCCACGCTCGATGTGCAGAAGAAGTGGTGGGCGCTGGGTGGTTATTCGTGCCACAAAGGCGTGCTGAACGACGCCGGCTTCAAGAAGAGCGCACCGTTCGCGGCCGAGTTCCTCGACGCGATGGACCAGGTGGTCGACTTCTGGGCCGAGCCGAGTTATGCCCAGTTGCTGCTGGCCGAACAGAAGCGCATCCATGACTTCGTGGTCGCCGACAAGGGCACCGCGAAAGAAGCGCTCGACGGGCTGCTGGCCGACTGGAAGAAAGTCTTCAAGGAAGACGGCAAGACCAAGTAGGCAAGCCAGCCAGCGAGCGCCCGACCGATGAACAGCCCGAACCCTCCCGGCGCGATCGAACGTGTCGCCCAGTCCACGCCGCCCGTGCTCGCCACGAGGCTGCGTGGCCTGTCCGACCGCGCGATCGCGTGGCTGTTCATCGGCCCGACGATGGCGCTGCTGCTGGCCATCAACATCTTCCCGCTGATCTGGACGGTGCGTTTGTCGTTCACGAACTTCCGCGCCAACCGGCCCAACGCCACCGTGCTCGGCGTGGGCATCGACAACTACGTGTCGGTCTTGACCGACCCCGACATCTGGCTGGCCATGCAGGCCACCGCCCACTTCCTGTTCTGGACCATCGCGCTGCAAACGCTGATCGGCTTCGCACTCGCCTACCTGATCGACCGCAAGTTCCGCGGCCATGGTTTCTGGACCACGGTGATCCTGGTGCCGATGATGTTGTCGCCGGCCGTGGTGGGCAACTTCTGGGCCTTCCTCTACCAGCCGCAGATCGGCCTGTTCAACTACGCGGTCGCCTTCCTGACCGGCGTGCCGCCCTCGTCGTTCGAGATGCTCGGTTCGGTGCGCCTGGCGCCCTGGGCGATCGTGATCGTCGACACCTGGATGTGGACACCCTACGTGATGCTGATCTGCCTGGCCGGGCTGCGCTCGATCCCCGACTACATCTACGAAGCGGCCGAGGTCGACCGCGCATCGACGTGGCGCCAGTTCTGGTCGATCACGCTGCCGATGGTGCTGCCCTTCATCATGCTGGCGGTCTTGTTCCGCGGCATCGAGAATTTCAAGATGTTCGACATGGTCAACCTGCTGACCTCGGGCGGGCCGGGCTCGACCACCGAGCTGGCCTCGATCACGCTCAAGCGTGAGGCCTTCGAGAAGTGGCGCACAGGTTATTCGTCGGCGTTCGCGATCATCCTGTTCGTGGCGGTGTTCGGCCTGGCCAACATCTACGTCAAGGCCCTCAACGCGGTGAAAAATCGATGAGCCAGGGGATCAGCACCGCGCACTCGGTCGTCGAGCCGACCGCCCGCACACGCTGGGTCGCCGGCGTGTTGGTCGTGCTCTACGCGCTGGTCACGATCGTGCCGCTGGTCTGGATCATCCTGACCGGCTTCAAGACCCCGCCGGATTCGATCAGCTACCCGCCGAAGGTCTTGTTCACACCGTCGATCGAGGGTTACTGCAACCTGTTCACGACCCGCTCGCGCCAGACGCCGGAATACATCGCCGCGCTGCCGCCTTCGACCGGCGCGTGCGACCAGGTCGCGCGCAATGCCAGCATGGTGGTGGCCGGGCCGTCGAACTACATCCCGCGCTTCGTCAACTCGCTGATCATCGCGTTCGGCTCGACCGTGCTCTCGGTCGGCTTCGGCGTGATGGCGGCGTATGCGTTCTCGCGCTTCAAGGTGCCGCTGAAAGACGACCTGCTGTTCTTCATCCTGTCGACGCGCATGATGCCGCCGATCGCGGTCGCGATTCCGATCTACCTGATGTACCGCGAGCTCGGCCTGTCGGACACGCGGCTGGGCATGATCCTGCTCTACAGCGCCGTCAACGTTTCGCTCGCGGTCTGGTTGCTGAACGGCTTCATCGACGAGATTCCACGCGAATACGAAGAGGCCGCGATGGTCGACGGCTACACCCGGCTGCAGGCCTTCCGCAAGGTGGTGCTGCCGCAGGCCACGACCGGCATCGTCGCGACCGCGATCTTCTGCCTGATCTTCGCCTGGAACGAATACGCGTTCGCGGTGCTGCTGACCTCAGGCACCGCGCAGACCGCGCCGCCCTTCATCCCGATCATCATCGGCGAAGGCGGGCAGGACTGGCCGGCCGTCGCCGCCGGCACCACGCTGTTCCTGATCCCGATCCTCGTCTTCACGATCCTGTTGCGCAAACACTTGCTGCGCGGGATCACTTTCGGAGCCGTTCGCAAATGAACAAGAACTGGCCCACATGGCTGCGCCGCGGCCGCATGGAAATGGCAGCGTGCATCGTGATCGCGCTCGGCCTCGTGATGATGCTGCAGCCGGTCGCGATGGCGCTGTTCACCTGGTCGTTCGTGACCACCTTGTTCGGCACCGTGATGTTCATGGTCGTGTCGAAATTCCCCGAGTAGCCCGATGGCCCAGATCCGCGTTCAGCAACTGCACAAGGCCTTCGCCGAATTCACCGCCGTGAAGGACTCGACCTTCACGGTGCGCGACGGCGAGTTCTTCTGCCTGCTCGGCCCTTCGGGCTGCGGCAAGACCACCACGTTGCGCATGATCGCCGGGCTCGAACTGCCCACGTCGGGCCAGATCTTTCTCGGTGACGAAGACGTGAGCTACAAGCGCGCCTCGGCGCGCGACATCGCCTTCGTGTTCCA
>JANYFX010000620.1 GCA_025359585.1 Rhizobacter sp.
CTGCCCGACGGCGGTGCGGCGCGCGGTGTGCCGTTCCCGCTGACCCAGCAGCACATTGCCGACGGCCTCGGCCTGTCGCTGGTGCACACCAACAAGACCCTGCGCAAGCTGGAGAAGCGCGGCCTGCACCACATCGAAGACGGGCGTTTGTGGCTGCGCGACGTGAAAGCGCTGACGCGCATCGCCGATCTTTACGGCGATGGCAAACCTGCGCCGCGGCCGTTGATCTGAGCGTCCCGCGCGGCTCGGGGCAGCGGCGGATGGCCGAGCTCCACTGCCACCGCCGCGCCCAGCAGGAAGATCTGGCTCGACCAGTACACCCACACCAGCAGCGCCGCGAACGAGCCGGCCGCGCCGAGCGCCGACTGGGTCGCGGTGGTCGCGATGTACAGGCTGATGCCGTAGCGCCCGACCATGAACAGGCCCGCCGCAACGGCCGCACCGCCGAGCGCGTGGCGCATCGGCAGCCGGCCGTTCGGCAGCCAGCGGATCAGCAGTGCGAACAGGACCGTGATCACGCCCCAGGACCACAGGTTCTCGGCTGCGACCAGCAGCGGTGCGAGCAACGGCCACGACAGCGCGACCCAGCGCAAGACGAGCAGCGACAAGGCCTGCGCCAGCATTGCGACCGAGAGCAGGAAGCCGCTGCCCAGCACCACGCCGATCGCGAGCAGGCGCACCCGCACCAGCCGCCACCAGCTGAACGGGCCGTCCGATTCACCCAGCATCGCCTGCAGCGCCGAGCGCAGTTCGACGAACACACCGGTCGCGCCGATCAGCGTCACGCCGAGCGCGAGCCACGAACCGAAGATGGCCGGCTGCGCACCCGGAGGCGTGATCGAGCGCTGCGCGAGCAGGTCGGCCAGCGTTTTCGTTTCGCGCGCGCCGATCATGCGCGAGACCGCATCGAGCACGGCCGCCTGCGCCGCGTCGCTGCCGAGCAGCCAGACCATCACGCCGGTCACGACCACGAGCAGGGGCGCGATCGAGAATGCGGCGTAGAAGGCCACGGCCGCGCCCTGGCGCATGCCGCCGGCGTCGATGTAACGGTTGAGCGCGGCCCACAGCAAACGCGCCGCGCGTGCCGGCAGGCGGCCCGAGGTCATCACCAGCTCGAACACCCACGCCGCCCCCGTTCGCGCCCTGCTCAGCAGTGCGGCCACGGCGCTCAGCCCTGCATCAAATGCGCAAGCCGCTGGCCCGGCCGGGTGTGTTCGGCCACGACCTTGAGCAAGACCACGAGTGCCGGCCCGAGCAGCAGGCCCCACACGCCCCAGAGCGCGCCCCAGAACACCACGCCGATGAACACCGCGGCCGCGTTCATCTTCGCGGCGCGGCCTTGCAACCAGGCGGTGACGACGGTGCCGATCAGCGTCGACAGCAGCACCAGAAACGCCGCCATGCCGAGTGCCGCGCCGACCGTGCCGTGCGCCAGAAAGGTTTCGGCCGCGCCCAGGCCGGTCAACAGCGCCATGCCCAGATACGGCACCACGTGGAGCACCGCTGCGGTCATGCCCCAGCCGGCCGCATCGGGCAGGCCGGCGAGTGCGAACGCGGCCCACACCGCGAGGCCCACGACCGTGTTGGTGACAAGCAGCACGCCACCGTAGATGCGGATCTGCCGCACACATTCGTTCGCGGCGTGTTCGGCCCGCAGCTTCAGGCCCGGGCGTTCGTTCCAGAGCCCGAGGAAACGCCCGGCGAGTGGCTGGCCGCCGGCCAGCACGAAGAAGGCGATGAAGAAGATGATGGTCAGGTCACCGGCCAGTTTGATCAACGCGCTCGAGCCGCTGACGGCGCTGTCGCGCAGCGCGACCGTGGCGGTCTGCGAAATGCTGACCTGCGGTGTCGCTGCCGCCGCGTTGCTCGCGGCGATGTCGGCCTGCCGGGCCGCCGCCGCTTTCGCGCGTGCCGACTGGATCGAGGGCTTGGCACCGGCCAGCCGCTCGGCCGCGCGGTCGAGCTCGCGAAACGCGACACGCGCGCGCTGCAAGACCGAGTCGGCGTCGGGCTCGGTGTCGGAAACCTGCTGCGCCACCAGGCTGATCATGTCGGGCACACGCCCGGCCACACGGCCGAGCTGGTCGCCGAAAGCTGCAGCGGCCAGGCCGAGTGCGGCCATCACGATCATCAGCGTCAGCAGGGTCGCGGCGATGCGGCTGCGCACCCAGCGCTCTAACAAGGCGGTGAGCGGATGCACCAGCAGCGCCAGCATCAGCCCCGCCGTGAGCGGGATCATGAAACTGCGGCTCCACCACAGCGCCACGATCACGGCGAGCGTGGCGAGCACGCTGACGGCCACGCCGGAGCCCGGGGTGTCGTGAACGTGCCTGTCGTGGTGGTGTTCGGTGTTGTCCATTCGGTGCCTGCGAATCAGGGGCAAAACAATGCCCCGCGGTTCGTTGAAGAACCCGGGGCGCGAGAGCCGCAAGCTGGTGCTGCCAGCCTGCGTCTTCGATGCAGCGTGCCGCTTACGGGCGCACGACGATGGAGTTCTTGACGCTCTTCACGCCCTTGGTCTTCATGGCGATGTCTTCGGCGGTTTCGCGCTCGGCCTGGTTCTTGGCGAAGCCCGAAAGCATCACGGTGCCGTTCAAGGTTTCAACGCTGATGGCGGTGGCGTCGACTTCCTTGTTGCCGACATAACGACCCTTCACCGCGGTCGTGATGGCGGTGTCGTCGATGTAGGCGCCGGTGGTTTCCTGGCCGCGCTGTACGGCGCAGCCCGAAGCGGTGATGAGAACGAGCACGGTGAGTGCCGAAGCGATTTTGGTGCGCATTTGCATGGTGAATCTCCTGAGGAAGGTTGTGAAAGAGTTGTGACTTGACCGGGTGGCGCTTGGCCCCACCACCCATGGGCTTAAATCGTGGCCGGCTGCGGCGATCAGGCCGACATCCAGTCGCTCAGCTCGTCGGCATGCTCCTGCTCCTGGCTGAGGATGGTCTCGAGCATGCGGCGCGTCGTGGAGTCCTTGTCGCCGATCAGCGCGATCATCTGGCTGTAGGCCTCGATGGCTACACGTTCCGCGATCAGGTTGGCCTTGATCATGGCCTTCAGATCGCTCGAATCGTCGTAGTCGGCGTGGCTGCGCTCGAGCAGGCTGGCCGGCGAAAAGTCGGGCTCGCCACCGAGCTGCACGATGCGCTCGGCGATGCTGTCGCCGTGCGCCGTTTCTTCGAGTGCGTGCACCATGAACTCTTCGGCGATCTTCGGCGAAGCCAGGCCCTTGGCGGTGAAGTGGTGGCGCTTGTAGCGCATCACGCAGACCAGCTCGGTGGCCAGGGCGTCGTTCAGCAGCTTGATGATGTCTTCGCGCCACGGGCCGTAGCTCGGTGTCACGGCGCCCTGGTCGAGCGAACGCTTCGCGGCGCTCAGGCCTTCTTCGTTCAGCACCAGCCGCTCGTTGTTGCCGACCGGCAGTTGTGTGACGCTGGCTGATTCCTTCTTGGTGCTCATGGAGAGGCTCCGTGTTTGGCGATGAATGAACTGTATGAATCCAGCCCATCGCGGCCCATCGGATTGCTGCGCTTGGCGCTGTAGGACAGCGCCGCGCCACCGAGCTCGTTCAGTGCAGCGCGCCGAGCAACGCAGGCCGGGGCGCGGCCGGCGCATCGCCCGAGTCCAGGTGCACGAGGCAGCAACTCTGCGCGGCCAGCGTGTCCCAACGCAGGCTTTGGCCGGTGCGCAGCTCGACCGCATGCGCACGCGCTGCCGCTTCGAGGGCTGCGCTCGCACCCGGCCGACAGAAGATCACCCGAAGCACCCGCCCGTCGCGGCGCAGCGTCAGCTCGGCCTGTTCCCAGTGCGAAGGCAGGCAGGGCACGAACGAGATCTGTTCGCCGCGTTGGCGCAAGCCGAACAGGTGCTCGATCGCGGCGCGGTGCATCCACGCCGCCGAGCCGGTGTACCAGCTCCAGCCACCGCGGCCCACATACGGTGCTTCGGTGTACACGTCGCCCGCCATCACATAGGGCTCGATGGCGTAGGCCGCACCCCACTCGGCATTCGCCGCGCGGTGGGCCGGGCTCAGGTAGGTGAAATAGCGGTAAGCCGTGTCGGCGTGGCCGCCCTGCGCCTGCGCGATCACTGCCCACACGCCGGCGTGTGAATACTGGCCGCCGTTTTCGCGCACGCCCGGTGGGTAGGCCTGGATGTAGCCCGCGCTCGGTTGTTTGCGTTGCAGCGGCGGTGTCAGCAGTTTGACGAGGCCGTTCTTGCGGTCGACCAGGTTGCGGTCGACCGCTTCGAGCGCCATGCGCTGGAACGGCGGTGGCGCGGCGTCGGAGATCACGCTCCAGGCCTGGGCGATCAGGTCGATGCGGCACTCGGCGTCGGTCTGCGTGCCGAGCGGCGTGCCGTCGTCGAAGAAGGCGCGCTTGTACCACTGGCCGTCCCAGGCATCGCCTTGCAGCGCACTGCGCCAGCCGCGCGCGGCGTCTTCCCAGCGCCGGGCACGTTCGGTCTCGCCACGGCCGCGTGCGATCGGCGCGAAGTCTTCGACCAGCGCGCACAGGAACCAGCCGAGCCACACCGATTCGCCGCGGCCTTCGATGCCGACGCGGTTCATGCCGTCGTTCCAGTCGCCACTGCCCATCAGCGGCAGGCCGTGCGCGCCGACCTTGAGGCTGCGGTCGATGGCGCGCGCGCCGTGTTCGAAGACGGTGGCGGTCGCGTCGCTCAGGCCCGGCACGTAGTACGCGTCTTCCGCGCCTTCGGGGATCGCCGCGCCTTCGATGAAGGGCACGTACTCGTCGAGCAGACTGGTGTCGCCGGTGCACTGCAGGTAGTGCACGCAGGCGTGTGGCAACCACAGCAGGTCATCGGAAAAATGGGTCCGCACACCCGCGCCGGTGGGGGCGTGCCACCAGTGCTGCACGTCGCCCTCGGGGAACTGGCGCGAGGCGTTCAGCACGATCTGCTGGCGCAGCATCTTGGGGGCGGCCCAGGCGAGCGCCATCGCGTCTTGCAGCTGGTCACGGAACCCGAAGGCACCACCGGCCTGGTAGAAGCCGGCCTTGGCCCAGAGGCGGCAGGCCACGGTCTGGTACAGCAGCCAGCGGTTGACCATCGCGTCGAACAGCGGGTCGGGTGTCTTGACGCTGGCCGCACCCAGCAGCTTGTCCCAGGTGGCGCGCACATCGCCGAGCCTTTGCATTGCGGGCACCGTGGCCGCGGCGGTGGCGAGCTGGCGCGCTTCGGTCGGGTTCGCGCCGAAGCCGATCAGGAACACACACTCGGCCGACTCGCCGGCGCCGAGCCTGACGAGCGTGGAAACCGCCGCGCACGGATCGAGCCCGCTGCCGCTGTGCTGGCCGAACAGGTCGGGCACGGCGAGGCGGCCGCGGGCGTCGAAACACTCGCGGCGGTCGCAGGTCCAGTCGGGGGTTTCGTCGGCACCGGTCGCGATCGCGAGAAAGGCCGTGCCCTCGCCGAAACCGGCCGAACGGTCGCGCTGGGTGCAGGTCAGGGCCGTGAGCTTGCGGCCTGCGCCGCTGTCGTTCGTTGCGTCTTGGGGCGCATCGGGCAGGCGCTGCGTGAACGATGCGGTCTCGGTGGTGGCGCGGTCGCTGCGGCCGGCGCCCATCACCCATTCGGCGATGCCGATGGCGCGCAGCCGCAGAGTGCGTTGGCCGCGGTTGACGAGCCGCAAGCGCACCTGTTTGACGGCGCTGGCGGCGTCGACACACCAGGCCGCGCTCACGTCGAGGTCACCGCGCCGGTGGCTGACCACGCTGTAGCCCTGGCCGTGTGCCACGCGGTAGGTGGCGCTCGGATCGGCCCAGGCCGAGGGCGACACGCTCCACAGCTGGCGCGTCTTCACGTCCTGCAGCATGAACCATTCGCCCGGTGGGTCGCCGACCGGGTCGTTGGACCAGGGCGTGAGCTGGTTCAGGCGGCTGTTCAGGGCCCAGGTGTAGCCACCGCCCGCTTCGGAGATGTGCGCACCGAAGGCCGGGTTCGCGAGCACGTTGACCCAGGGCCGGGCCGGGCGCTGGAAAACACTCACATCGAAGCGGAACTCGCCACCCTCGGGCATGAACTGGCCGCGCGAGACACGCGCGTCGGCGCTGGCACCGGCCGCGATCGGCAGCGCCGAGACCGAAGTGGCGTGGCGTTCTTCGAGCGCTTCTTCGTGCTGCTCGCTCCACTCCTGCATGTGGTGCGTGAGCGGCCGGCCGTCGGCGTTGAAGTGCACCCGTGCCAGCGTGCGCAGCGTGCCGAGTTCGTCGCGCGAGAGTTCGTCGGCGCGCAGCACGTGAAAGCCGATGTTGCCGGCGCCGGGCTGGCCACCGTTCTGCGCGGCGAACTGCTCGCGCAGGGCCGCGACCTCGCGCTGCAAGGCCATCAGGTACGACGCCGGTTCGGCGTTCACCACCACCAGGTCGCAGGCCACACCGGCCCACGACCACATGCGCAGCGCCTTGACGAGGGTGCGCAGCAGGCCCATGCCCTGCGGTGCGCCGGCCGAGACCAGAAGCAGCGGCCGGTCGCCCGAGATGCCGAAGCGCCACAGCAGACGCCGGTCGCACACGTCGGCGCCTGTGCTGCCGGTGGGCAGCAGGTTCGCGCGGGTCACGTTCATCACCACGGCCGAGGTCAAGGTTTGAATCGCCGCGAAGCTCTCGGCGCTCACGCCGAGCTCGCGCAGGCGAATGCCGGCCAGCGTGGCCGACATCAACGATGCACGCGCGACCGGGCTGTGCTGGCGGTACTTGTCGATCACCGCGTCGAGCGTGATGCGGTTGTCGGACGCGGCGGTGCAGAAGGTCAGGCGCACCTTGCCGTGCGGCGGCAGTTGCAGCCGCACCGACAGTGCACACACCGGGTCAAGGCCGGTGTCGAGCGGGTGCTCGGTGGCGGGCTCGGTGTAGACATCGAAGGCGGGCGCGAACGAGGCGAGCGGCTGGCTCGCGTCGTGGTTGCGACCGAGCCAGCCGAGGCGGTCGGTCTGCACGCGCAGCGCGGTGACGGCCGGGTCGTTCTCGACCAGAAAATGCGCCGCGAGCAGGCCTTGTTCGGTTGGCAGGCGCGGCTTGCGCTCGAACACCAGCGCCTGCTGCGCGGGGCGCCAGCCGGCGCGCATGAAGAGGTTGGAAAAGGCCGGGTGCGCTTCGTCGGCGCGGTCTTCGGCGAGCGTGATCTCGAACACCGACATCAGCTCCAGGTCGAGCACGCGGTCGCTCAGGTTGCGCAGCTCGACCTGGCGGAACTCGATGTCGTCTTCGGGGCTGACCCAGACGGTCGTGTGCGCGTCGATCTCGGGCCAGGTGGCGTCGAAGCACACCCGGTCGGCGTGGTAAGTGCTCTGGTAGTGCGCGGCCGGGTCGGGTGCCGGGTGCTGCGTCAGCGAGACGGCCTGCGGCTGGCGGTCCCAGCGCAGGTGGAAGAAGCTGCCGTGCGCGTCGCGCAGCGCGTCGTCGCGCCAGCGGGTGATGCCGACCCGGCCCCAGCGGCTCCAGCCTGCGCCGTTGGCACGCAGCGCCACGCTGTAGCGGCCGTTCGCCAGCAGGTGGGTCGGTGCGAGCGCGGTCACGCCCGGCAGCACCTCGCGCAGCAGGCCCGGCGGGCGGCGCTGCTGCTCGTCGGGTGACGGGCTCGGCGGCGGCGCGAGCAAGACCGAGACCTCGCGCGGCGCCCGCTCGTGCAGCAGCGAGGCCACCGCTTCGATGTGGGCGTTGCCCATGCCCCAGCGCCGCGGCGTGCCGCCCAGCAGCACGTTGGCGAGCGCGACGATGCTCATGCCCTGGTGGTGCGCCATGAAGGTGTTGACGCGCGTGAAGCCCACGGCCGCGGCCTGGCGTGCTTCGCTGAAGTCGAGCGCTTCGATGAAGCCGTAGCGGGCGCGCGTGGCCAGGGTTTCGAGCACGGCGAAATTCTCGACCGCACGGTGCGGTGCGATCTGGGCCGCGAGCGCGGTCGCGTAGGGCGCGATCACGAGCTCGTCGGGCGGGGTGCGGCGCAGCG
>JANYFX010000634.1 GCA_025359585.1 Rhizobacter sp.
GGGTGTTTCGATGCGCAGTTCCCGCGATTCTCCGACACGCTCGAAGTGGCTCACGCGGCCGATGCCGTCGACGTGGCCGCTGACCATGTGGCCGCCGAGGCGGTCGTGGGCGCGCAGCGCTTTTTCGAGGTTCACGGCACCCTTGCCTGCGAGGCCAGCGGTCTTGTTCAGGCTTTCGGCAGAGATGTCGATCGTGAAGCTGTTCGCTGTGGCGTCGAAGGTGGTGACTGTCATGCAGGCGCCGTTGAGCGCGATGCTGTCGCCGAGCTGCACGTCGTCGAGGTAACCCTTCGGCGTGCTGATGTGCAACTGCTTGCCGTGGGACGCGTCGGCGCCGAGCGCCTTGACGTTCGTGATGTGGCCGAGGCCTGTGATGATGCCGGTGAACATCAGCGAATTGTCGCAGGCCTCGCGATGATGCGCAGGTCGCCGCCCATGGGCGTGACGCTGACGAAGCGCAACGCCAAGCCGTCTTCCAGACGCGTCAGCGGGCCGAAGGCCGCCAGCGCGCGGCCGCTGCCGATCAGCTTGGGTGCGATGTAGATCAGGAACTCGTCGACCAGACCTTCGCGCACGAACGAACCGTTGAGCTTGTGACCGGCTTCGACATGCAGTTCGTTGATGCCACGCTCGCCCAGATCGCGCAGCATCGCGGCCAGATCGACCTTGCCGTTCGGCCCTGCGGCCAGCACGATCTGTGCACCGCGTGCCTCCAACGCCCCGCGCCGTGTTTCGTCGGGCTGCGCGGCGTAGACCAGCACCGGGCCGGGCGCGTCGAGGATGCGTGAGGCCGGCGGCGTGTCGAGTCGCGAATCGACGATCACGCGCAACGGCTGCAATGCGGTCTCGACCAGCCGCACGTCGAGGCGCGGGTTGTCGTCGAGCACCGTGCCCACGCCGGTCAGCACCGCACCGGCACGCTTGCGAAATGCATGGCCGTCGGCGCGCGCCACCTCGCCCGTGATCCATTGGCTCACACCGTTGTCGAGCGCGGTGCGGCCGTCGAGCGTGATCGCGGCTTTCATTCGCACCCACGGCCGGCCGCGCTGCATGCGCGAGAAGAAGCCGATGTTGAGTGCGTGGGCTTCTTCGGCGAGTTCGCCTTCGTCCACGACGATGCCGGCCGCACGCAAACGCGCTGCGCCCTGGCCGGCAACGAGCGGGTTCGGGTCCTGCACCGCGATCAAGACACGCGCGATGCCGGCTTCGATCAGCGCGTCGCAGCACGGCGGTGTGCGGCCGTGGTGCGAGCAGGGTTCGAGCGTCACGTAAGCCGTGGTGCCGCGCGCGCTTTCGCCACGCGCGAGCAGGTCGCGCAGGGCCATCACTTCGGCGTGCGGCCCACCCGCCTGCTGCGTGTGGCCACGTCCGATCACGCGGCCATCGGCGGCGGTGATCACGCAGCCGACGCGCGGGTTGGGCTCGCTCAGGCCGATGGCGTGCTGTGCGAGAGCCAGCGCTTCATGCATGGGTGAAAGAGGGGCGACGGGCTCGGTCATGGTGGCGGAATTATCGCGTCACGGTTGGTGGGTGACCGTGCCCAGGTTGACGAAGGCATCGGCGCTGCCGACAGGGCAGGCCTCGCTGCCCTTCACGACCAGGAAGTTCTGGTTCGCGAGCGTGTGGTCGACGGCACTGTAGGCGGCCGGGTGTTCTTCGTTGCTGTCGATCGCGCCGCTGCCGTCGAGGTCGGCCGAGTAGCGGCAGACCTTGCGTTCGTTGGCGCCGCTGCCGAGCGCCCAGCCGCTGGGCACGATCGTGCTGCGGCCGAACCAGCGGCCGCTGGCGAGCGGGACCACCACGCACTGGTAGGCCACGTAGCGGTCGCCGGCTTCGGTCTGCACCGCTTCGCTGCTGCACTCGGGCGCGCTGGCGTAGCTGCCGCCGCTGAGCGCGAGCACGATGCCGAAGGCCAGCGGTGCGTCGTTGCCACGCGCCGCGTCGGGCGGTGAGGCTTGCGAGAAGCGCACGCTGCCGCTCAGCCATTGGGCGCTGACGCTGCTGCAATTTGCCAGGTGGCCGAGCGTGAGATCGCGCGTTGCCGTGCCCGGGTCGATGCCGGTGCAACGTGCGCTCACGCGCCCGGTGGTGTTGTCGAACACGAAGGCCACCGTGCTCGTGCCGGTGGGTTTGAGCACGCTGCTGCCGTTGCCCAGGTCCTTGGCGTGCAGTGGCACGCGCGACGACCGGGCGAACGCGCCCTTGGTGTGAACGGCTGCCGGGGCGATGCCGAGCGCGCCGCTGTAAGCCGGGTCGGCGGCCGCGATGATGGCGTTCAGCACGACCCTTTGCGCTTCGCCGGTGTGGTCGTTCCAGCTCACCGCCACCGCCGCAGTTTTGGCCGCGAGTGGGCTCGTCGCCACGATCTGGCGCGCCACGGTGTAGCGCGTGTTGGTCGCATAGCCGGTGCTCGCGTCGACCGTGACCGACGCACTCGTGATGCCGGCCCAGGAGCGCGCTGCACCCGAAGCTGCCAGCACGGCATACGCCCGCAGCGTTTCCAGGTCTTCCTGCCCGAGCCGCACCGCTTCGGCGCGCTGCCGGGCGATGTCGGAGCCCAGACGCAGATGGCTTTGCAGGCGCGACACGGTCAGCATGCCGAGCGACAGCACGAGCAGGGCGATCAGCGCCTCGACCAGGCTGATGCCACGTTGCTGGTGGTGCGGAAAAGTGTGGGGCTTGTTCATGGTGTGTCCTCAGAAATCGCGCCAGCCGCCGTTGACACGGGCGAGGCTGCCGGATCGGGTTTTGAGCGTGGCCAGAACTCGGCTGTCGTAGACCAGGTCCGGTGTTCCGTTGCCGCTGTAATTGCTCTCGGAAAGTGCCGCGCCGCGCAGCACCGCGCCGGGTGTGGCGGTGTCGGTCCAGCTCAGTGCGGCGCTGTAGAGAAGCCCGTGGAAACCGACCGCGCCGCGGAGGCGCGCGGCTCCGTTCACGACGAGCACGATCGGGCGTTCAATGGTGCCGAGCGTGGCGGGCCCGTCGAGCGCCATGTCGCCGTCGATCCAGATCAGCGCGCTGCTGTCGGTGGCTTCGACTGCCGCGCTGATCGCTGCGGCGCAGTCGCTGCTGCAAACGATGCGCGTGACCGTCGGCTGGTTTTTCCAGCGCTCCTTGTCGAGGCCGAAGTAGGAGGCGAAATACCGGTCGGCGCTCTGGCCGGAAAGGCTCGCATCGTTGTCGAGCCGCGCGCTGTTCGATGACGCGCCCGCCGGCACCGTGAGACGAGCCTGGCTGGCCGCGATGCCGGCGCCGGCCTGAAGGGCGATGCCCGTCGCAGGGTCGGCGTTGTGCGCGCCGAACGCGGCGCTGTCGGCGTCGATGCTGCCGCGTGTCGTGAGTGCGGCGGCGGGCGGCGTGCGCAGGCCGGCGAGCAGGGCCAGCGTGACATCGACGCGGGCGGTGGCGTCGGCGCTGGAAGACGAGTTCGCGAGGCAGGCGCCCGCCAGACTCGTGCAACCGGTGGCGAGCACGCGCACCGCGCCGGGTTTGTCGCCGGCCATGAACTGCAGGCTGAAGGCGGGGAAGGGCCCGTCGCCGGTGGGCGGGCTCAGCAGCGGCGCGCCGCTGGCCGGGCAACTGCAAGCCCAGCCCGCATCCGTGCGAACGCAGGTCGGCTGCAGCGCAGCCGTGGTGGCGTCGTTGTTCCAGGTGCGCGGCGTGAACGCGGCCGTGGTCTGGCCGAGGTAGCGGCTGCGGAACGAGCTGGCGCCGGTGTCGACTGTGGGCAGGCAATCGGCACCCAGACGCTGCGGGTCGTTGAGCTGCGCCAGTGCCCATTCGGCGCCGGCTTCCGCGGCTTCGAATGCCTGCGTCGCGCGGTACTGGTTGGCGGAGGCGCGTTGCTCGAAGACCAGGTTTCGGTTCACGAAAAGGGTAACCAGGACCATCACGAAAAACAGCAGGACCGTGACGGTCAGGGCGGCAGCGCCGCGTTGGTGGCGAGCGCGCGCCGAAGTGGTGGGGTGGGGTTTCATGTCAGACGGGGCAAGCGCCGGTGAAGGAGTCGTTGCGAAGGCGCACGCGGCTGCGCACGCTGCGGGTGACGAGGGCGTCGGTCACGGAGCGGCCGGTGATCAACAGGGCCAGGCTGCGCACCTCCTGCTGTGGCGGGCAGGTCGTGCTGCCGGCGGTGCAGGCCTTGCTGCACGCGCCTTCCATCGCAATGCGCTCGACGCTCGGCGTCACGTTGAAGGCCGTCACGGCAAGCGTGCCCGCATCCGTCAGCGCCTGCCAGCCGCCGGCGCCGAGCCGCATCTCGATCACACCGTTGCGCAGCCGGAAGCCGAACTCCTCGTTGCTGTCGACGGCATTGTTTTCGGTGCTGTCGCGCGAGTAGCTGAATCCCGCCGCGTCAGACGCCGCGCTGCTCGGCGAGACGGCGCCATAGGGGTTCGACACGACCGCTGTCGCGCCGGCCGACCAGACCCCCGACGTGGCGCCGGCCCAATAACCCGCGCGGCGCAGATCGCGGGTGATCACGTCGGCGGCGGTGCGAAGGTCTTGCATCAGGCGCGCTTCGAGAAGCAGGCTGCGGTTCTCGCGCACATGGCTCGCGAGCAGGGCGCCGCCGATGGCCGTGATGAACAGCCCGAGCGCCAGGCCGATCATCAGCTCGATCAGCGACAGGCCGCGTTGAGCGCGTGCTGTTTGCGCGGGCGCAGCCATCACTGGTTCCAGCACTTGCGGTTGGTGGCGGCCGGGTTCGCCACCGAGGAATCTGGCCCCGAGGCTTGCACCACGTTCGCGCCGCTGACGCGCAGCAGCATGTTGCGGCACAGCGTGTCGCCGGCCTGCGCGCCCGTGGCGGCGGCGAGCACTTCGTAGTGATCGTCGGCGTCGGAGCTGAGCGCAAGGCGGTAGTGGCCCGCGGACGAGACGCTGCTGACACCGATCTGCGCGAGCGTGGCGTAGCCCGAGCCGTTGGCGCGCCAGCGTGATTGGGCCAGCTGCACCTGCATCATCGTGACGAGCGCGTCGGCACGCCGGGCTTTTTGCAGCTGGCCCTTAAATGTGGGCACGGCCACGCTCGACAGCACACCGGCCATCGACAGTGCGATCAGGATTTCGATCAGCGTGAAGCCGCGTGCGGCGCGGCGGGGGGTTCTGGTTTGCATGATGTGTTCTCCGGTTCAGCAGGCGCGGTAGCCCGGCATGGCGCCCAGCGGCGAGCAGGAGCGCACGCGCCCCATGACATTGATGACGTGGTGCACCGCGCGGCCTTGCGGGCCGACGAGGCGCAGCGTGCCGGTCGGGGTGCTGGTGCCGTGCAGCGGGTCGAACAGCACCGAGTCCACGTTCGTTTGAAGGGCGACACGGTCGGCCGCGCTCAGTGCCACGGTCTTGATCTGGCGCGCGTCGCCGGTGCATGCCGCCGGGCCGGGCGCAGTGCAGTCGCACTGATCGGCGTTGCCGGTGTGGACGACATAGCAGCTGCCTTCGGCGCTGGCGTAGAAGCTCAGGCGAACCGGCAGGTTGCGCGCGACGGCTTCGCTGCGCACGAACTGGATGTCGGTGGCGAGCAGAGTGGCCGCGCCGTCGAGCCGGCGGCTGTCGATCAGGCCTTGCAGGTTCGGCGCGGCCGCCGCGGCCAGGATCGAGACGATGGCGACAACAGTGCAGGCTTCGACGAGCGTGACGCCGCGTTGGAGTCGAGTGGGTGGGCGGAAGTTTTTCATCTGTGCCTCGTGGTTGAAACGATGCACAGACTTTAGAAAATGGCGCCGTTCGGCGCGCCCCCACGTGGCGGGAACGGAGCGCCCCTCTCGCGAGTGCGCTCTCGTGATTCCCCCGTCCGGGGGAGCCCGGTCAAATGTCCCGGATCAACTGCCGGAATTCGTCCACGTCTTCGAAGCTGCGGTACACCGAAGCGAAGCGCACATAGGCGACCTTGTCGATGCGCTTGAGCTCGCGCATCACCAGCTCGCCGAGACGCGTGGAAGGCACTTCTTTCGCGCCGCTGTTGAGCAGCTTTTCCTGAATGCGCTCCATCGCGGCATCGATCTGCTCGACGCTGACCGGCCGCTTGCGCAGCGCAAGCAGCATCGAGGCGTGAATCTTCGCGGCGTCGAACTCGGCGCGTGTGCCGTCTTTCTTGACGACCGAGGGCAAGGCGATTTCGGCCCGCTCGTAGGTCGTGAAACGTTTGTCGCAGCTCTGGCAGCGGCGGCGGCGGCGCACGACATCGCCCTCGTCGGAGTCGCGGGTCTCGACGACCTGGGTGTCTTCATGACTGCAGAAGGGACAACGCATGAATGTTGGAGACGACGGCAGGGTTGCCGTGCGGCCTCTTCAGAGTTGCTCAGCGGTACACCGGGAAATCGCGCGTCAGCGCAGCCACCTTGGCGCGCACCGCAGCGGTGTTCGCTTCATCGTTCGGCTTGTCGAGCACGTCGGCGATCAGGTGCGCGGTCTGGCGTGCCTGCTCTTCCCTGAAGCCGCGGGTCGTCATCGCCGGGGTGCCCAGGCGAATGCCGCTCGTGACCATCGGCTTCTGCGGGTCGTTCGGGATGCCGTTCTTGTTGCAGGTCATGTGGGCCGCGCCGAGCAGGTTCTCGGCGTCCTTGCCGGTGATGCCTTTAGGGCGAAGATCGACCAGCATCACGTGCGATTCGGTGCGGCCGCTGACGATGCGCAGGCCGCGCTCGATGAGCGTGTCGGCCAGCACGACCGCGTTCTTCGCGACCTGCTGCTGGTACAGCTTGAACTCCGGCGCCAGCGCTTCCTTGAACGCGACCGCCTTGGCGGCGATCACGTGCATCAGCGGCCCGCCCTGGATGCCGGGGAAGATCGCGCTGTTGATCTGCTTGGCCACGTGGTCCTTCATCAGGATCACACCGCCGCGCGGGCCGCGCAGGCTCTTGTGGGTGGTGGACGTGACCACGTCGGCGTGCGGCACCGGGTTGGGGTACACACCGCCGGCGATCAGCCCGGCGTAATGCGCCATGTCGACCATGAAATACGCGCCGATCGCCTTGGCAACCTTGGCAAAACGCTCGAAGTCGATGCGCAGGCTGTAGGCCGAGGCGCCAGCGATGATCAGCTTCGGCTTGTGCTCGTGCGCCAGACGCTCCATCGCGTCGTAGTCGATTTCTTCAGCGGCGGTCAGGCCGTAGCTCACCACCTTGAACCACTTGCCGCTCATGTTGAGCGGCATCCCGTGCGTCAGGTGGCCGCCTTCGGCCAGGCTCATGCCCATGATCGTGTCGCCGGGCTGCAGCAGCGCGAAGAACACACCCTGGTTGGCCTGCGAGCCGGAGTTCGGCTGCACGTTGGCGAGCTCGGCACCGAACAGTTGTTTGAGCCGGTCGATGGCGAGCTGCTCGACCATGTCGACGTACTCGCAGCCACCGTAGTAGCGCTTGCCCGGATAGCCTTCAGCGTACTTGTTGGTGAGCTGGCTGCCTTGCGCGGCCATCACGGCCGGTGAAGCGTAGTTTTCAGAAGCGATCAGCTCGATGTGCTCTTCCTGGCGCTGGTTCTCGCGCTGGATGACAGACCAGAGATCGGGGTCGATGTGGGCGACGGTGGATTGGGCGCGGTCAAACATGGTCGGCAGTCCTCTTCAGATGAAGTCCCCGTGCCACCGGACGCGAGTTCCGGTACGTGTGCGTTGCGCACACGACCACAGGGCTGCCCAGGCGAACGGCTGAACGGCGAATCTGCAAACACAGGTGCCGACCGCGCTTCCCGGTGGTAACCCACCTCAGGCCCCTGCACATGTGCCGGGCCGCATCGCCAGTCGCGCGGCGTTGCCAGTGTAACGGCAGGCGCCGTCGAATGCTCAGCGCAACAGCGCGAGTTGCTCCGGCTTGTGCGCTTCTTCGGCCTTCGCCGGGGCGATGACTTCGGGCTTGTTCGCCGGGGCCGGGTCGACCGCCGGCGCGGCCACCGAGATCAGCGCCGCGTGCGGAGGCACCGCCTTGCCACTGGCCACCTGGCGCAGCGATTGTTGTTCGCTCAGCACCTTGCCGGCGTAGCCGCCATCGTCGCTCTGGTTGCCGGCGCCCACGTAATAGCGCAGGCCGGCCTCCAAGCCACCGGCGCGTGCGATGCACTCCTTCAGGACCTGCACACCGACCCGCAGGTTCGTGACCGGGTCGAACGCCGCGTGGTTGCCACCGAAGGCTTCGTACTTGTCGTTGTGCACCTTGGTCATGACCTGCATCAGGCCCTGGGCGCCGACCGCGCTTTGCGCAAACGGGTTGAAGCTCGACTCGATCGCCATGATCGCCAGGATCAGTGTCGGGTCGAGGCTGGCTTTTTCGCCGACCCGCCAGGCTTCCTGTACCAGCCGGCTGATCGGCTCGGGCGCCACGCGGTAGCGGCGTGACAACCACTGCGCCACAGCTGCTTGTTGGCGACTCAGGTCTTTCGGGTCGGACGCGGTCGCGCGGGCAATGGCGTCGGGCTCGCTCAGTTCGGCGGCCAAGGCGTCGGCCGGCTCGGCCCGGGCCTCGTGGCGGGCCTGCAGCCAGCCGAGGATCTGGGTCTCGGCCTCGTGGCGCAGGTCGGCCTGGCCGGCAACGAACAAGACCACGGCCGCAAGGATCAGGCCGATCAATGCGAGCGTGTTGTGGCTGACTTCGAGCAGGCCGTGGCCCACGTCGCGCAAGAAAACCGAGACGGACTGCGCCGTCGCGTGGCGCGCCGATCGCGCCGCTGATATCACTGGGCTGAATGCCTTCATGTCACTCCTTCTTCGCCACTTTTTGGCTGCTGCGCCAGCGCCCCGTGGAGGCTGGCGCCGGGCAGCGGCGGCGATAATCAAGCGCCGGCGTTCGCAGCCCGCAAAGCAGGCTGGAATGAACATCGACTGGGCTGTCACTCGACCTTCCGGCAGCTGTGCGCGCGGTCTTTGCCGAGGGGTGAGAGGTTGCGGGTATTCCCTGAAAGTCCAAGTTGGGCGGAATCTAACAAGCCGCTTCATAACCAGTCAACCCTATCAAACAATTCTCTAATAACTATTAAGTATGAAATACAGAGACTTGCGTGACTTTATGGCTGGGCTGGAACGAGCCGGGGAACTCAAACGCGTCGCAGAGCCAGTGTCGGTGCGGCTGGAGATGACAGCGGTCAGTGACTTCGTCTTGCGGGCGGCCGGGCCGGCTTTGTGGTTCGAGCACCCCGCCGGTTACAAAATTTCGGCGTTGACAAACCTGTTCGGAACGCCCCATCGGGTGGCTTTGGGCATGGGCGCCAGCGAGGTGAGCGAGCTGCGCGACGTGGGTCGGCTGCTCGCCAGCCTGAAGGAACCCGAGCCACCCAAAGGCCTGAAAGACGCCGGCAAGCTGTTACACATGGCGAAAGCCTTGTGGGACATGAAGCCTGCCGGCGTGCGCCACGCGCCTTGCCAGCAAGAGATCACCGAAGGTGCCGACGTCGACCTCGGCAAACTGCCCGTGCAGACCTGCTGGCCCGAAGACGCCGGCCCGCTGATCACCTGGGGTCTGGTCATCACCCGCGGGCCACAGGGTGGCGCCAACGCTCGCCAGCGTCAGAACCTCGGCATCTACCGCCAGCAGGTGATCGGCCGCCGCCAGGTCATCATGCGCTGGCTCGCCCACCGCGGCGGCGCGCTCGACTTCCGCGACTTCGCGCTGGCCAAGCCCGGCCAGCCGTTCCCGATGGCGGTGGCGCTCGGTGCCGACCCGGCGACCATCCTCGGCGCGGTCACACCGGTGCCCGACACACTTTCCGAGTACCAGTTCGCCGGCCTGCTGCGTGGCAGCCGCACCGAGGTCACCGACTCCGGTGTCGGCGACGCCGGCGTGATGCTGCAGGTGCCGGCCAGCGCCGAGATCGTGCTGGAGGGGCACATCCCGGTGGCGGCCAAAGGATTCACCGGCGTCAGCGAACACGGCGTGCAGACCAAGGAAATCCACGGCCACCTGCACGCACTCGAAGGCCCGTTCGGCGACCACACCGGCTATTACAACGAGCGGGACTGGTTCCCGGTGTTCGAGATCAACCGCCTGACGAACCGCGAGCAGCCGATCTACCACTCCACCTACACCGGCAAGCCGCCCGACGAACCGGCGGTGCTCGGCGTGGCGCTGAACGAAGTCTTCGTGCCGATCCTGCAGAAGCAGTTTCCCGAGATCGTCGACTTCTATCTGCCGCCCGAGGGCTGCAGCTACCGCATGGCGATCGTCAGCATCAAAAAGAGCTACCCGGGCCACGCCAAGCGCCTGATGTTCGGCATCTGGAGTTTTCTGCGCCAGTTCATGTACACCAAGTTCATCGTCGTGACCGACGACGACGTGAACATCCGCGACTGGAAGGAAGTGATCTGGGCCGTTACCACCCGCATGGACCCGGTGCGGGACACCCTGCTCGCGGAAAATACGCCGATCGACTACCTTGACTTCGCCTCGCCGGTCAGTGGCCTGGGCGGCAAGATGGGGCTCGACGCCACCAACAAATGGCCCGGTGAAACAGCGCGCGAATGGGGCCGGCCGATCCGCATGGACACGGCGGTCGAACAGCGGGTTCAGGGCCTGCTGGAAAGCATCATGAAAGCCACGCCCTGACAAGAGGGCATGTGAGCAGACAGTTTGTTCTTGAAGCTGCGGCTCGCGTGGTCTAAGTTTGTAGAGCCTGCATGCAGGCAAAACCACTGGCGCAGTCACTGCGCTATAGGAGCCCCGGACCTCATTCCTCCGGATCTCCAAAAGGTGGCGCAAGCCACCCGCCCCTTCGGCCTTCAAAGCCGAAGGGGTTTGTATTTGTGGGGCCGCGCGATGGCTCCGCGCGCACTGCAGAATCACGCGATGATGAAATGGCCTGCGTGGATCGTCGCCCTGGTGTTGTTGCTTCAAATGGCACAGGTTGCGGCGCAGGCGCCGGGAGAGCCGGTCGTGGCCATCGACTCGGGCCGCTTGCTGGGCCGAGCCGAATCCAGCCTCGTCAGCTTCAAGGGTGTGCCCTATGCCGCGCCACCGCTCGGCGAACTGCGCTGGCGCGAGCCACAACCCGTTGCGCCCTGGCAGGGCACGCGCTCGGCGCAGGCGCTCGGCAAGTCGTGCATTCAAAAGCCCAGCCTCTCGATCGACAGCGGCGCCGGCGACCCGCGCCCGATGGGCGAAGACTGCCTGAACCTCAATGTCTGGACGCCGCGCGTCGAACCGGGCGCCAAGCTGCCGGTGATGGTGTGGATTCATGGCGGCGCCCTGATCTTCGGTTCGGGTGGCCTCGCCGTCTACGACGGCACGCCGCTCGCGCAGCGCGGTGCGGTCGTCGTGACGATCAACTACCGCATGGGCGCACTCGGCTTCTTCGCGCACCCCGGCCTCGCGAAGGCCCAAGCCGGCGGCCCCGTCAACTTCGGTCTGCTCGACCAGATCGCCGCGCTGAAATGGGTGCAGCGCAACATCGCGGCCTTCGGTGGCGACCCGGGCAACGTGACGATCTTCGGTCAGTCGGCCGGCGCCGAGAGCGTGCTCGCGCTGTTCGCGTCGCCGCTCGCGAAGGGCCTGTTCCACAAGGGCATCGCACAGAGCCCTTATGGCATTCCGAGCCACACGCTTGCCAAGGCGAGCGCCACGGCAGCCAAGGTCGCGACAGCGCTGCAATTGAAGGGCGCGAACGCGACGGCCGCCGAGTTGCGCGCCGTGCCGGCCGAAGCTTTCGAGAATCTCGACGGCACCGAACTGTCGCTGGCGCCGGGGTTCATCGTCGGCGACGCCGTGCTGCCACAACCGATCCTCAGCGTTTTTCAGAACGGCGGCGAAGCGCGGATGCCCCTCGTCATCGGCAACACCAGCGACGACGGCAGCATCGCGGTGGTCTTCGGCATGGACCCGGCAGCGATCGTCAAGCGCCTGGGTGCTGCACGCGTCTTCGTGAAGTCGCTCTACCCGAAGGGCACCAGCGACGAACAGCTCGGCCGCCAGACCGTGCGCGATCTTGTGTTCACGGCGTTCGCCCGGCGCATCGCCTACCTGCACACGGGACGCGCGCCGACCTGGCGCTATTACTACGGCTACGTGCCGAGTGGCCTGCGCGACCGCAAGCCCGGCGTCGAACATGGCGCAGAGATCGCGTTGACGATGGGCACCGCCGAGCTGTGCCAGTGCCTCGGCGCGCCGGTGAGCGAACAGGACCGCGAAGCCTCGCGCCGCGTCGTGACGCACTGGTTTGACTTCGCGGCCACCGGCTCACCGGTGCCGCGCAACGCCGAAGCCTGGCCGCGCGACGAGCAGCGCGAATCGAAGCTGCTCGAATTTGGCGAGACCGATGCGGTGCGCGTCGACTTCATGAAGGCGCGTGTCAATGCGTTCATCGGCACGCTGAAGCTGCTGGGCAGTTTCACCTCGGCGCACTGAACTGAAAAGGACCGATCCATGTTGCAAGGCACCGTCGCCTGGCCCGAAACCGCTGCTGAGCAGTACCGCCGTGCAGGTCACTGGGAAGGCAGCTGCGTGTTCGATGTGCTGAGCCGTGCGGCGCGAACCCAGCCCGACAAGACCGCGCTCGTCTGCGGAGCGCAGCGCCTGAGTTACGCCGATCTGCAGCGTGATGCGCTCCGACTCGCCGCCCGCCTGCTCGCACTCGGCATCGCGCCACTCGACCGCGTGGTGGTGCAGTTGCCCAACATCCCCGAGTTCGTGCTGGTCTACTTCGCGCTGGTGCGCATCGGCGCGATTCCGGTGATGGCCTTGCGCGCGCACCGCCATGCGGAAGTGCGCCACTTTCTGGTGGCGTCGGGCGCGAAGGCCATCGTGGTGCCCGACCGCATCGGCACGTTCGACTACCGGACGATGGTCGAAGCAGTGCGTGCCGATGCACCGGCCTTGCAGCACGTGATCGTCGTCGGTGACGCTCAAGGTGATCAGCGCGCATTCGACAGCCTGATGAACGAGCCGCCGAGCGACATCGAACGGCGAGCACTCGACGCCATCCACCCCGAGCCCGGTGAGGTCGCGACCATGCTGCTGTCGGGCGGCACGACCTCGATGTCGAAGCTGATCCCGCGCACCCACCAAGACTATGTGCTCAACGCGCGCCTGTGCGCGCAAGCGGCGGGCTTCGATGCCAGCACGGTCTTCATGGCGATCCTGCCGCTCGGCCACAACTACAACCTCGCGTCGCCGGGCTTGCTCGGTGCCTTCAGTGTCGGCGGCACGGTGGTGCTGGCGCCGTCGAGCGATGCCGACACGGTGTTCGAGCTCGTGCAGCGCGAACGTGTGAGCGTCATCGCCGCCGTCGTGCCGCTGATCGTGACCTGGCTCAGCACCGATGTGGAGACACGCTGCGACCTGTCGTCGCTGAAGGTGGTCCAGAACGGTGGTGCGCGGCTCGCGCCCGAGTTGCGCAGCCGCCTGCGCGAGCGCTTCGGCTGCACGCCGCAGGAAATCTACGGCACGGCCGAAGGCCTGATCAACATGACGCGTCTCGACGACCCCGACGAGTGGCTGCTGCACAGTTCCGGCGCGCCGGTATGCGACTCTGACGAGATTCGCGTCGTCGATGACGAAGGCAAGGAGCTGCCCGACGGCGAACCCGGCGAGCTCATCACACGCGGCCCGTACACGATCTGCGGTTACTACAACGCGCCCGAGAAGAACCTCGAAGCGTTCACACCCGACGGTTTTTATCGCATGGGCGATATCGTGCGCAAGGTCGGCCGAAACGTCTGGGCCGAAGGGCGCAAGAAAGACATGATCAACCGCGGCGGCGAGAAGATCAGCTGCGAAGAAGTCGAGAACCTGATCTTCGCGCACCCGAAAGTCAAAGCCGTGACCCTGGTCGCCATGCCCGACCCGGTGTTCGGCGAAAAGGCCTGCGCTTTCGTGATTGCGCATGCCGGCGAACGCTTGAGCTTCGACGAGCTGATCGTGTTTCTGAAGCAGCAGCACATTGCCAGCTTCAAGCTGCCCGAGCGGCTCGAGATCGTGGCCGAGTTTCCGATCAGCCCGGTCGGCAAGATCCTCAAGCGGCAGTTGCGTGACCAGGTCGCGAGCACGCTCGAAAAGGAGCGCAGCGCATGAAGACCCTGATCCTCGGCGCCGGCCCGGCCGGCCTGTATCTGGCCTACCTGCTGAAACGCCAGAACCCGGCGGACGAGGTGCGCATCGTCGAGCAGAACCCGGCCGATTCGACCTTCGGTTTCGGCGTGGTGTTCTCCGACCGCGCGCTCGACTTCCTGCGCGACGACGACGCCGAGACCCACGGCCTGATCGTGCCGAAGATGCAGCGCTGGACCGACCTCACGCTGGTGCACCGCGGCGAGCGCGTCACGATCGACGGCGTGGGTTTCGCGTCCATCGGCCGGCTGCAGTTGCTGCAGTTGATGCAGCAGCGTTTGGCCAGCGTTGGCGTCACGCCCGAGTACCAACGCACCGTGAGAGACGAGCACGAACTCGCGGGCCACGACCTCGTGGTCGCCGCCGATGGTGCCAATTCATTCGTGCGCCGCGGCCTCGAGCGCGAGTTCGGCACGCGCATCGAGCCGCTGGCCAACAAGTTCGTCTGGTACGGCACGACGCAGCGTTTCGAGACGCTGAGCCAGACCTTCGTGACGACCGAGGCCGGCACGTTCAATGCGCACCACTACCGCTACTCCGACACGATGAGCACTTTCATCGTCGAGTGCGACCCGCAGACCTGGGTGCGGGCTGGTTTCGAGCGCATGGACGAAGCGCAGAGCCGGGCTTATAACCAGCAGGTGTTCGCCGAGACCTTGGGTGGCCACGCGCTGATCACCAACAAGTCGGTCTGGCGCAACTTCCCGAAGATCTCGAACGAGCGCTGGTCGGTCGGCAAGCGTGTGCTCGTCGGCGACGCACTGCGCACCGCGCACTTCTCGATCGGCTCGGGCACGCGGCTCGCGTTCGAGGACACGATCGCGCTGGCGCGTGCGCTGCGCGAGCAGCGCTACGACGTGCCTGCCGCGCTCGCCGCGTATGAATCGGCACGCCGCCCCATCGTCGACAAGCTCGTTGCCGGCGCGAACCGCAGCGCCGACTGGTACGAACATTTCCCCGAGCACATGAAGATGGACCCGTGGCCGATGGCGTGGAGCTACATCCAGCGCAGCGGCCGCGTCGCGGTGGAGAAGCTCAGGCAGGTCTCGCCGCGTTTTGTCGCGGAATGCGAAGCGCGCGGCGTTTCATAGCGCCACACGCTCAACCGCCCAGCCCCTTGGCGATCTTGTCGATGCCGACCTGCGCGCAGGCCGCATCCTTGTCGCCGCCCGGCGCGCCCGAGATGCCGATCGATCCGACCAACTCCTTGCCGGCGAAGATCGGCAAGCCGCCTTCGATCGTCGTCATCTTGTCGAGCAAGATGAAGCCGGCCAGGGTCGGTTGCGTCCTCTTGCTCATCTCGGCGGTGGCGCTGCGCGTCGTGAACGCGGTGTAGGCCTTGCGCAAGCTGTTCTCTACCGTGTGCGGGTTGACACCGTCTTCGCTCAGCACGACCGACGTGCGTGCGCTTCGGTTCAACACCGTGATCGTCACCTTGTAGCCGTCGGCACGGCAGCGCTCCAAGCTGGCGGTCGCCATCTCGAGCGCTGCGTTGAGCGACAGGCTGCGCTCGGTCACCAACGCCTGCGCGCCGGCCCACATCGGCGCGCAAGCGAACACCAGCGCGAGGCTTGTTTGAGCCGCGAATCGTTTTGCCATCGAATCCTCCACCCGTTGAAGTGCCACGCCGCGAGCGCCGTGGCGGCGCGGCAGAATGCGCGCGCCAGACGGGTTTACGTCGCCGCGCGAAGTTTCATTCCGCGCGGTGACCCGGATCAACCCTCGTTCAGCTGAAGCGGTTGAACCAGTTCTCCAGCCGCTCCTGCTGGCCCGACACCGGCGGCTCGTCGACGTTGCGTTGCAGCGCGTGCGCGGCAGCGCCAGCCAGGTCGCCTGCCAGCAGCTTCTCTCCCGCCGCGCCGCGCCAGCCCGCATAGCGCTGCTCGATGAACTGCGCGTGGCCGCCGTCATTGATCATCTGCTCGGCCGCCAGCAAAGCGCGCGCACACAGGTCCATCGCGCCGACGTGGCCGTGGAACATGTCTTGCGCGTCGATCGACGGGCGCCGCACCTTCGCGTCGAAGTTCAGCCCGCCGGTCGTGAAGCCGCCGCCACGCTGGATCGTGTACATCGCCAGTGCCATCTCACCCAGGTTGTTCGGGAACTGGTCGGTGTCCCAGCCGCACTGCATGTCGCCGCGGTTCATGTCGATCGAACCGAAGATGCCGAGCGCCTGTGCCGTCGCGATCTCGTGCTCGAAGCTGTGGCCGGCGAGCGTGGCGTGGTTGGCTTCGATGTTGACCTTGACCTCTTTTTCCAGCCCGTGTTTTTGCAGAAAGCCGAACACCGTGGCCACGTCGAAGTCGTACTGGTGTTTGGTCGGCTCGCGCGGCTTGGGTTCGATCAGGATCGTGCCCTTGAAGCCGATCTTGTGTTTGTGCTCGACCACCATCTGCATGAAGCGGCCGAGCTGCGCCAGCTCCTGTTTCATGTCGGTGTTGAGCAGGGTCTCGTAACCCTCGCGGCCGCCCCACAGCACGTAATTCTGGCCGCCGAGTTTCTGCGTGGCCTCCATCGCTTCTTTCACTTGCAAGGCGGCGAGCGCGAAGACCTCGGGGTTCGGGTTGGTCGCCGCACCGGCCATGAAACGGCGGTGGCTGAACAGGTTGGCGGTGCCCCACAGCAGCTTCATGCCCGTGTCTTGCTGCTTGCGGCCGAGCACGTCGACCATGCGCTTGAAGAGTTCGACCGACTCTTTCGGCGTGTGGCCTTCGGGCGCCACGTCACGGTCGTGAAAGCAGTAGTAGGGCGCGCCGAGCCGGGCGAAGAAGTCGAACGCGGCGTCGGCCTTGGCCAGTGCTGCTTCCCACGGGTCGGCCATCTGGTGCCACGGCCGCTGGAACGTGCCGTCGTAGCCGAACACGTCGAAGCCGTTCCACGCGAAGCTGTGCCAGTAGCAGATGGCGAAACGCAGCTGGTCTTCCATGCGCTTGCCGAGCACGATGCGGTCGCGCTCGTAGTGGCGGAATGCGAGCTCGCCGGTGGCGGCAGGGCCCCCGAAGCGGATGGGCGCGGTGCCCTCGAAGATCGTCGGCATGGTCTAGTCCTGTGTTGATGAAGGGGCCCGCATTTCCGCGCCGAGCGCGGCGTACAGGCGTTGAAATTGAAGGTGGCGTGTGGCCAGCGCTTCGGTGCGATGTGGGTTCGGTGTGAAGCTGTCGATCACCGGCGGCGCGGTGCAGACCGAGGCCACGCTCTCACCGGTGCGCGCCAAGCGCCCGAGCCGCGCCGCGCCGAGCGCCGCGCCCACGTCGGCACCGCTGCGGCGGTCGAGCGTGCGGCCCAACGTGTCGGCCAGCACCTGCGCCCAGGGCGCGCTGCGCGAGCCACCGCCGACAAGCGTGACCGAGTCGATCTGCGCGCCGCCGGCCCGCAAGGCCTGCTGGCCGTCGAGAAACGCGAAGGCCACGCCTTCGAGCACGGCGCGCGCGAGGTGGGCGCGTGTGTGGTCGTGCGTGAGGCCGAAGAACACGCCGCAGGCATGCGGGTTGTTGTGCGGTGTGCGTTCGCCCGAGAGGTAAGGCAGGAACAGCGGCACCGGCGTGTCGGCGGGCAGCGCCTCAGCCTCTGCGACGAGCAAGGCTTCGCTGTCGGCGTGCGTGAGCGTGCGCAGCCAGCGCAAGCCGCTCGCGGCCGAGAGCATCACCGTCATCTGGTGCCACGTATCGGGAAACGCGTGGCAGAAGGCATGCACCGCGCGCGCCGGATTCGGTGAATACGCCGCATTGGCGACGAAGTAGACCCCCGAGGTGCCGAGCGACAGGAAGGCTGTGCCCGGCGCAGCGACGCCGATGCCGGCCGCGCTCGCGGCGTTGTCGCCTGCGCCACCGGCCACGACCACTCCAGCCGGCAGCCCGAGTTGCGAGGCGACGGCCGCGAGCACCGTGCCGCTGGCCTCGCTGCCTTCGACGAGACGTGGCATGTGCGAACGCTTCAGATGCGTGGCGTCCAGCATCACGTCGGACCATTTGCGCTTGGCCACGTCGAGCCACAGCGTGCCGGCGGAATCCGACATGTCGGAGACCGCTTCGCCGGTCAGCTGCAAACGCACGAAGTCCTTCGGCAGCAGCACGCGCGCGGTGCGGCGAAAGACCTCCGGCTCGTGCTGCTCGACCCACATCAGCTTGGGCGCCGTGAACCCCGGCATCGCGATGTTGCCGGTGACCTCGCGGCTGCTTGGCGCGCGCAATTCCAGCTCGGCGCACTGCGGGTGGCTGCGGCCGTCGTTCCACAGGATCGCGGGGCGCAGCACACGGTCCTGCGCATCGAGCAGTGTGGCGCCGTGCATGTGGCCCGACAGCCCGAGGCCGCGCACGGCGGCGTATTCCTTCGGATGCGCGGCGCGCAGTTGGCCAAGCGCCGCGACGGTCGCGGTCCACCAGTCCTGCGGGTTCTGTTCCGACCAGAGCGGCTGCGGGCGCGAGCTCGGCACCGCACTGCTGGCCTGCCCGACCACACGCTGAGCGCCGTCGAGCAGCACGACCTTGACTTCAGAGGTGCCGATATCGATTCCGAGATCCATGGGGCCTTCTACAAATTCAAGCGAGCGTCGGTCCAGCGGCCATCGGCGCGGCTCGACTCGACCACCGCCTCGATGAACTTCATGCCGCGCGCACCGTCTTCCACGGTGGGCACCGCGCATGCTAACGGGTCGGGCGCGCGGCCTTCCCAGCGGGCGTGCAACTGCTCGGCCATGTCGCGGTAGAGCTGCGCAAAGCCTTCGAGGTAACCCTCGGGGTGGCCGGCCGGAATGCGCGTGGCATGGCCCGCCGCCGCACCGCTGCCACTGCCGCCGCGCGTGATCAGGCGCGGCGGCTGGCCGAGCGGCGTGAACCACAAATGGTTCGGGTTCTCCTGGCGAAACTCGAGGCCGGCCTGGCTGCCGTAGATGCGCACGCGCAAACCGTTTTCATTCCCCGGCGCGACCTGGCTCGACCACAGCATGCCGCGCGCGCCGTTCGAATAGCGCAGCAGGATGTGGGCGTTGTCGTCGAGGCGCCGGCCCGGCACGAAGCTCGTGAGGTCCGCGCTCACCGATTGCAGCTCCAGCCCCGAGATGAAACGTGCGAGTTGTTCGGCATGCGTGCCGATGTCGCCGAGCGACCCACCGGCACCGGCCTGCGCCGGGTCGACACGCCACGCGGCCTGCTTCTGTCCCGAGGCTTCGAGATCGGTGCTGAGCCAGTCTTGCGGGTACTCGGCCTGAACGACACGGATCTCGCCGAGCTCGCCGGCCGCGACCATTTCGCGCGCCTGCCGCACCATCGGGTAACCGCTGTAGTTGTGGGTCAGCGCGAACAGGCACTTGCTCTGGCGCACACGTTGCACCAGCTCCATCGCTTCACCGAGCGTCGTCGTCATCGGCTTGTCGCAGATCACGTGGATGCCGGCGTCGAGAAAGGCGCTCGCGATGCGGCCGTGCAAATGATTCGGCGTGACGATGGAGACGAGGTCGATGCCGTCCTTGCGCGCCGCTTCGGCGCGGGCCATCTCGCGATAGTCGGCGTAACAACGCTCGGGTGCGATGTGCAGTTCGGCGGCGCTCGCACTCGCGCGCGCCGGGTCGGACGACAAGGCGCCCGCGACCAGCTCGTAGCGGTCGTCGATGCGGGCCGCGATGCGGTGCACACCGCCGATGAACGCGCCTTGCCCGCCGCCGACCATGCCCAGGCGAATGCGGCGCGGCACGGCCGAGGTCTTCGCTGCTTCGATCGTCATGCTCTTCCCCTCAGCCGATACCGAGCATCTTCTTGTTCGCGGCGGTGTTCACGCCGTTGCCGGCGAAGTCGTCGAAGGCGCGTTCGGCCACGCGGATGATGTGGTCGGCAATGAACTTCGCACCTTCGCGCGCGCCGTCTTCCGGGTGCTTGATGCAGCACTCCCATTCGAGCACCGCCCAGCCGGGAAAGTCGTAGCCCGCCATCTTCGAGAAGATGGCGGCGAAGTCGACCTGCCCGTCGCCGAGCGAACGGAAGCGCCCGGCGCGCTTGAGCCAGGGCTGGAAGCCGCCGTACACGCCTTGTTTGCCGGTCGGGTTGAACTCGGCATCTTTCACGTGGAAGATCTTGATGCGCTCGTGGTAGTGGTCGATGTAGTCGAGGTAGTTGAGCTGCTGCAACACGAAGTGGCTCGGGTCGTAGAGCAGGCAGGCGCGTTTGTGGTGGCCCACGCGGTCGAGAAACATCTCGTAGGTTTCACCGTCGTGCAGGTCTTCGCCGGGGTGGATCTCGTAGCAGACATCGACCCCCGCGCCGTCGAAGGCGTCGAGGATTGGCCGCCAGCGTTTGGCGAGCTCGTCGAAGGCCTCTTCGATCAGCCCGGCAGGTCGCGGTGGCCACGAATAAAGGTAGGGCCAGGCGAGCGCGCCCGAGAAGGTCGCGTGCGCCGTGAGGCCCAGGTTGGCCGAGGCCTTGGCCGCGAGCAGCATCTGCTCGACCGCCCACTTCTGGCGCCGTACCGGATCGCCGCGCACTTCCTCGGCGGCGAAGCCGTCGAAGCCCGCGTCGTAGGCCGGGTGCACCGCCACGAGCTGGCCCTGCAGGTGGGTCGAGAGTTCGGTGATCTGCAGGCCGTGCTGGGCCAGCGTGCCCTTCACTTCATCGCAGTAGGTCTGGCTCGCGGCGGCGTTTTTCAGGTCGAACAAACGGCCGTCCCAGCTCGGCATCTGAATGCCTTTGTAGCCGAGGTCGCCGGCCCACTTGGCGATCGACGCGAGCGAATTGAAAGGCGCGGTGTCGCCTGCGAACTGGGCCAGGAAAATCGCCGGCCCCTTGATGGTCTTCATGGCTGTCTCCGTCTGTCTGGGTTCGATCGGGCGCTGATGATGCGACCGAAAAAAAACGAAGTCAACATCTGGTCTGACCAGTTGACAGGCGATTTTGATTCTCCTATTCTTGGCTGGTCAGACCAGATTCGGGTCGACATAACAACCAGCGGCCGGACCACCCGCCGCATCTTCCGACGGAGACAGGAGACACCATGCTGAAGACTTTTTCAAAGGTCGTGGCGGCCGCGGCGCTGCTCACGTTTGCCCAGCTGGGCCAGGCCCAGCAGAAGCTGACGATCCTGTGGGCGCAGTGGGACCCTGCGAACTACCTTCAGGAGCTCGTCAAGGACTACGAAAAACAGACCGGCACCAAGGTCGTGGTCGAGACCACGCCCTGGCCCGACTTCCAGAACAAGGCCTTCAAGGAATTCACCGCGAAGGGCGCCGCCTACGACATGGTGGTCGGTGACTCGCAGTGGATCGGCGCCGGCTCCACCGGCGGCCACTACGTCGACCTGAGCGACTTCTTCAAGAAGAACAAGCTCGCCGAAGTGATGGCACCGGCCACGGTCGCGGGTTACGCCGAATACCCCGGCAAGAGCGGAAAGTACTGGGCCGTGCCGCTCGAAGGTGACGCCAACGGTTTTGCCTACCGAAAGGACTGGTTCGAAGACCCGAAGGAAATGGCAGCTTTCAAGGCCAAGTACAAGTACGACCTGGCCGTGCCCAAGACCTGGAAGGAGCTGGGCGACATCGCCGAGTTCTTCCATCGCCCGACCGAAAAGCGCTACGGCCTGACGATCTACACCGACAACTCCTACGACGCGCTGGTGATGGGTGCGATGAACACCATCTTCAGCTACGGCGGCGAGCTGGGCGACTACTCGACCTACAAGGTGCAGGGCCTGGTCAACTCCAAGGAGTCGATCGAAGCGCTCAAGTTCTACAAGCGCCTGTACGGCTACACGCCGCCCGATTGGGGCAAGACCTTCTTCCAGGAAGCCAATCAGGCGATGACCGAAGGCCTGGTCTCGATGAGCATGAACTACTTCGCCTTCTTCCCGGCGCTGGCCAACCCGGCCACCAACAAGTACGCCAAGGTCACCGGTTACTTCGCGATGCCCAAGGGCCCGAGCGGCAAGCAGTTCGCCGCACTCGGCGGGCAGGGCATCTCGGTGGTGTCTTACTCGAAGAACAAAGACGCCTCGATGAAGTTCCTGGAATGGTTCATTCGTGAAGACGTGCAAAAACGCTGGGCCGAACTCGGTGGCTACACCTGCAACACCGCGATCCTGAAGTCCGACGCCTTCCGCAAGGCCACGCCCTATAACGAAGCCTTCTACCAGTCGATGTTCATGGTGAAAGACTTCTGGGCGGTGCCGGAATTCGCCGAGCTGCTGACGGCCGCCAACAAACGCTGGCACCCGTTCATCGTCGGCGGGAAGGGCACGGCCGAAGAAGCGCAAAACGGCTTGGCCAAGGACTGGGACGCGACCTTCAAGAAGTACGGCCGCACCAAGTAACTGCCGCATGCGCAGCGGGTGAAGGGCGCGTGCATCGGCCCTTCACCTTTCCCTCTCTCAAGCATTTTTCCCCATGACACAACCAGCACTGAGCGGTGCGGGGCCGGCGGCGCCACGCCGCGGCCTGAGCGATCTGGCGATCCGCAACTGGTTCATCATTCCGACGATCGTCTTCCTGATCGTTTTCAACATCTTCCCGCTGCTGTACTCGCTCGGCTACTCCTTCACCGACTACCGCGCGTCGATGAACGACGAGGTGCACTGGGTCGGCCTGCAGAACTACCGCGAGCTGCTGGCCGACGAATACGTCTGGGCCAACTTCACGCTCACCGCCAAGTACGTGGTGATCTCGGTGGCGGGCCAGGTGATCGTGGGTTTCGGTGCCGCGCTGCTGCTGAACCGCCACATCCCCGCCAAGGGCGTGCTGACCACGCTGCTGATGCTGCCGATGATGATGTGCATGGCCGTCGTCGGGCTGTTCTGGCAGCTGCTCTACAACCCGTCGTGGGGCATCGTCAACTACGTGTTCTTCACCGAGGGCAAGGTCTGGCTGTCGGACCCCGACATGGCCTTGCTCGCCATCGCGATCACCGACATCTGGATGTGGTCGCCGTTCGTGATGCTGCTGTCGCTCGCCGGGCTCTCGGCGATTCCGCCCTCACTGTACGAAGCGGCCGCGATCGACCGCGCCTCGCGCTGGTTCGTGTTCCGCCGCATCACGCTGCCGCTGGTGGCGCCGCTGCTGCTGATCGCGATCATCTTCCGCACGATGGAGGCCTTCAAGACCTTCGACATCGCCTTCGTGATGGCAAGCATGGACGAGACCGAGCTGGTCGCGATCAAGCTCTTCAAGATGGCGTTCCAGGAATGGCAGACCGGCCGCTCCTGCGCGCTGGCCTACATCGTGTTGCTCGCGGTGCTGGCGATCACGAACGTGTACGTGAAGTACCTGAACCGCCTCAAGGAACGTTGACATGGCCATCGTTCAATCCGGCGCATCACGCTGGTGGAACCGCGGTGCGATCGCCCTCGTGCTGGCGCTGCTGTTCGTGATGATGATCCCGCTGCTGTGGATCGGTGCGACCGCGTTCAAGGCCCGGTCGGATGCGACCACGGTGCCGCCCACCGTGTTCTTCAAACCCGAGATCACGCCCTTCATCAAGCTCTTCACTTCGCGTGTGCAGCAGCGTGGCGAGATGGACAAGGCGGCCTACGAAAAAGCACCGTGGTGGGAAAAGCAGGTGATGGACGGTGGCGACCGTTTCATCCGCGACGAACACGGCAGCATCGAGTCGTCGGGTTATGTCTCGCGCTTTCTCAACAGCATCGTCATCGCCGTGACCAGCACCTTCCTCGCGGTCGCGCTGGGCACGATCACCGCCTACGGCTTTTCGCGTTTCAAGATGCCGGGCGAAGACGACTGGCTGTTCTTCATCCTCTCCACGCGCATGCTGCCGCCGGTGGTGGTGGCGATCCCGATGTTTCTGATGTACCGCGCGGTCGGCCTCGTCGACACCCACATCGGCCTGATCATTCTCTACACCGCGTTCAACTTGTCGTTCTCGGTCTGGCTCATGAAGGGCTTCATCGACGAGATCCCGAAAGAGTACGAAGAGGCCGCGCTCGTCGACGGCTACACCCGCATGGAGGCCTTCTTCAAGATCGTCTTGCCGCAGGCCGTGACCGGCATCGCCGCGACCTCGGTGTTCTGCTTCATCACCGCGTGGAACGAGTACGCCTTCGCCCTGATGATGACCAACAAGATCGCACAGACCACACCGCCCTACATCCCTTCGCAGCTCGGCTCGGGCCTGACCGACTGGACCGTCATCGCCGCCGGCAGCCTGCTGTTCCTGATCCCGGTCGCGCTGTTCACCTTCTTCCTGCGCGACCACCTGCTGCGTGGTGTGACCTTCGGTGCGATCCGTCGCTGAGGCTCCATGATGTTCAAAGCCCGCGCCCGCCAGTTCGAATTCGCCAGCATGGTGTTGATGATGCTCGGCATCGTCGCGCTGTGCCAACCCTGGGTCCTGTTGCTGCACGAGTACAGCGTCTTGATGATCATCATCGGCCTTGTCGCCTTCAACGTGTTCTCGCGCATGGCCTCGCCGCCCGTCGCGCCCACCGAGCCGGGCGGACACTGATGGCCGACATCCAGATCATCGACGCCGAAAAGCGCTTCGGCGGCAACCATGTGATCCGCAAGCTCAACCTGCACATCCGGCATGGCGAGTTCGTGGTGCTGCTCGGGCCTTCGGGCTGCGGCAAGACCACGACACTGCGCGCGCTGGCCGGGCTGGAGAGCATCGACTCCGGCGAGATCCGCATCGGCGGCCGGCGTGTCGACCAGCTGCCGCCGCAGGAGCGCGACACCGCTTTCGTGTTCCAGCTCTACTCCTTGTACCCGCACCTCACGAGCTTCGAGAACATCGCATTCCCGCTGCGCGCCGCGCGCGTGCCCGAAGCGCAGGTCAGGTCGCAGGTGAACGAAGTGGCCAGGGTGCTGCGCATCGAGCACCTGCTGAACAAACGGCCTTCGGCTCTGGCCGGCGGCGACATGCAGCGCGTCACGATCGGCCGCGCGCTGGTGCGCCGGCCCGAGGCGATGCTGATGGACGAGCCGATCGGCGCGCTCGACGCCAAGCTGCGCGAAGAGATGCGCGCCGAGCTGCGTCGCCTGCATGTGGAGAACGGCTCGACCACGGTCTACGTGACGCATGACCAGGTCGAGGCGATGTCGATGGCCGACAAGATCGGCATCATGAACGACGGCGTGCTGCAGCAGTACGACAGCCCGACACGTGTGTACGACGAACCGGCCAACCTGTTCGTGGCGCAGTTCGTCGGCAGCCCGATCATGAACGTGGTCGACTGCGTGTGCGAGGCCGGCGGCTCGGGCATGGCGATGCGGCTGGCCGGCATGACCGAGCCTTTCATGCTCGGCACGCGGGCCGCAGCCAAGCTGAAAGCCGGCGCGGCGACGGAACTCGCGCTCGGCATCCGACCCGAGGCGATCGGTGTTTCGCGCAGGCCTTCGCCCGGCGCGGTGGCGGCGCGGGTGCACCTGATCGAGCCGATGGGCGCCTACGACATCGTCGACATCGCGATGGGCCTGGAGCACGGCTGCGCGACCTTGCGTGCACGCACCGCGAGCCAGTTCGTCAGTGCGCAAGGCGACGCGGTGTGGCTCTCGCTCGACGACAGCCGCACCCATTTTTTCGACAAGCGCAGCGGCCTCTTGCTGCGCGCACCGGCGTAAGCGCTGCCATGGCCCAGGTCTCACTCCACGGCATCAGCAAACGTTACGGCGCGGTGCGCGCCATCGACGAGCTCACGCTCGAAGTGCACGACCGCGAGTTCTTCGTTCTGCTCGGGCCTACCGGCGCGGGCAAGAGCACCACGCTGCGCTGCATCGCCGGCCTCGAACAACCCGAACAAGGCCAGATCGACATCGCCGGCGAGCGTATCAACGAATGGAGCGCGGCGCAGCGCGACGTGGCCCTCGTGTTCCAGCAGTACTCGCTGTACCCGAACTACACGGTTCGCGAGAACCTGGCGTTCCCGCTCAAGTCGAAGCTGCGCAGCTTCACGCCGCAGCAGATCGAAGAGCGCGTGGCCAAGGCCGCCAGCACGGTGCGCATCACGCACTTGCTCGACCGCCGCACCGACCGCCTCTCGGGCGGCGAGATGCAGCGTGTCTCGATCGGCCGCGCGATCGTGCGCGAGCCGCGTGTGTTCCTGATGGACGAGCCGCTGTCCAACCTCGATGCCAAGCTGCGCGAGCTGCTGCGCGCCGAGCTGAAGGGCCTGCAGCAGCGCCTGGGCACGACGCTGATCTTCGTCACGCACGACCAGGTCGAGGCGATGACGATGGGCGACCGCATCGGTGTCATCAACAAGGGCCGCCTGGTCCAGGTGGGCACGCCCTATCAGATCTACAACACGCCCAAGAACACCTTCGTCGCGGCCTTCGTCGGCACGCCGGCGATCAACCTGCTCGACCTGCGGATCGACCTTGCCGCCGGCATCGCCTCGGACGAAGCCCTGTCGTTCGCGCTCGACCCGGCGACCGTGAACACGCTGTCGGCGCTGAAGCTGCCCGCCGACGGTCGCGTGCGGGTCGGTGTGCGGCCCGAGAACGTGCGGCTCGTCGATCGCGGCGGCATGCCCGGCACGGTCTACGGCGCGGAGCACCACGGCGCCGAGATCGTCGCGATCATCCAGGCCGGCGCGCACATGCTGCGCGCGACCATCCCCGCCGATTCGAAGGTCGGCGTGAACGAGCCGGTGCAGTTCGCCTTCGCGCAGGACAAGCTGCACTACTTCGACCCGCAGACGGGCGACAGCCTGCGCCTCTGAACCCCTTCAACCCAGCGACCCAAGGAGACACACCATGCACATCGCCACCCACAACTGGATGCGCCCCGAATCGATCCGCCGCACCATCGAACGCATGAAACAGACGGGCGTCGACGCGCTCGAGATTTCCGGCGAGCCGGACCAGTTCGACACCAGGGAAGTGCGCGCGCTGCTGAAAGAAAACGGCCGCAGCTGCTGGGGCTCGGTGACGCTGACGCTCGGCGAGCGCAACCTCGCCGCCAAAGACATGGCGCAGCGCGAGAAGACCGTCGACTACATGAAGCGCGTGGTCACCTTCGCCAAGGAGCTCGACGGCCAGATCATCACGCTCGTGCCGGCCACGGTCGGCAAGGTCGTGGCCGACGGCACGCCCGACGAAGAATGGAAGTGGCTGGTCGAAGGCGTGAAAGAGGTCTACACCCACGCCGAAAAAGCCGGCATCCGCATCGCGATCGAGCCGCTCAACCGCTTCGAGACCTACCTGATCAACCGCGGCGACCAGGCGCTGGCGCTGGCCGATGCGGTCGGCCCGAACTGCGGCATCTGCCTCGACCTGTTCCACATGAACATCGAAGAGAACGACATCCTCGAAGCCTTTCGCAAGGCCAAGGGCCGCATCTACGACATCCACATCGCCGACAACAACCGCTTCGCGCCGGGCATGGGCACGCTCGACTTCAAGTCCATCGTCGACACCATCAAGTCGATCGGCTACACCGGCGCGCTGACGCTCGAGTTTGTTGCGACTATCGACCGCACGCCGGCCAGCCCCTACGGCGACCAGGTCGAGACCAACCCGGTCGATGTGTCGCCCGAGCAGCTCAAGTTCATCATCGACCACGGCTCCAACCTGCTGGCCGACAAGTTCTACACCGGCCTGTACACGCAGTCGGTGAAAGTGCTGCGGCCGTTGATGTGAGCCGGCCATGCTGTTCGGTCAACTCTTCCACACGGCGATCCGCACGGCCGACCTCGACGCCACGGTGCGCTTTTACACCGAGGTGCTGGGCATGGTCGTGGCCGACAGGCCGCCGATCGGCTTCCCCGGCGCCTGGCTGAAGCCGGCGCAGCCGGGGGCCGACGCGATGATCCACCTGTACGCCGGAGATGCCGCGAAAGAGGCCGACGGCACGGTGCAGACCGGCTCGGGCGCGATCGACCACGTGTCGATCGTGTGCCAGGGTTACGGCGAGTTCAAGGCGCGCTTCGAGAAGTTCGGCCTCGCCTACCGCGAGAACCTAGTGCCGGCCACGCCGCTTTGGCAGCTCTTCGTCTACGACCCGAATGGCATCCAGCTCGAGCTGACCTTCCATTCGGCGGCCGAGGAGCAGGCGCCGCCGGTGATCGCGCAAGAGCGTCTGTATGCGGCGCGCGAGCGCTGGTTCCAGCCGACGCTGTACCGGCAGTTCGCGTCGCGTTGATGCCCCACCGAGCAAGGCCTTCACGATGAAGATCACCCGCGTCGAAGCCACCTGGCTGCAAGTGCCGATCCCCGAAGACCGGCAGCACGTGAGCGACTTCGGCCGCGCCACCACCTTCGACACCGCGCTGGTGCAAGTCGAGACCGACGCCGGCATCACCGGTGTCGGCGAAGCCAAGGTCTCGGCCGGCAGCCCGGGCGACTACCACGGCGTGGTCGCGATCATCAACCAGGAGTTCGGTCCGCGCCTCGTCGGTGAAGACCCGCGCAACATCACGCGCATCTGGGAGAACCTGTACAGCGGAACGCGCGGCCACTACGCGATCGCACGCGGCCATGTGTTCCC
>JANYFX010000638.1 GCA_025359585.1 Rhizobacter sp.
TTCCTCGAACGGGCGCGCGCCGCGGTGATGGCGCTCAAGGCGGTCGCGGCTTGAGGCAGCGCACGTTTGCCACGGTGTGGGCCGAGCACCGGGCCGCTCCCGAGCCGGCCCGTGCCAGCCGCGAGACGCGGCTGGCGTTCGGCAGGCGAGAAGCCGTCCTCAGGACGCCTTCTCGTCCGGCCGCACTCCCCCCGGGGTGTTGTCAAGCGGGAATGCGCAGAAGCTGCCCCGGATAGATTTTGTCCGGGTTGCTCAGCATCGGCTTATTGGCTTCGAAGATCTTCGGGTACTGGTTGGCGTTGCCGTACATCGCCTTCGAGATCGCCGACAGCGTATCGCCGCGCACCACCGTGTAGTAGCGCGACTCGTCGGCCGGCTCGCGCACCACGAGCATGTCGTTGACCTGGGCCACGCCGTGCACGTTGCCACAACACAGCACGACCTTTTCTTTCGTTGCCTGGTCGGCGGTTTCGCCGGCCACGGTGACGGAGCCCGTGGCGCCGTCGAACGCCACATCGAGGCCGTCGACGCTCAAGCCTTGCGCCGTGATGTAGCCGGTGATCGCGGTCGCGGCCGTCTGGTTCGCTTCGTCGGCTTGTGCCTGCAGCGCAGCGGCATCGGGTGCGGCTTCGGCCGGCTTGTGGCAGAACAGTTTTTCGCCTGCGTCCTTGAAGAAACTGATGATGCTCATGGCTTGCTTTCGTGGTGAAGTGATCGATGGGTGACGCACCGGCCGGGTCGAGAGCCCGGCTGCGCTGCCCGCAATGTAATGATCGTCTGCCGACAGCCGTGTGTCACGTGCGAGGTAGCGTAACAAGCGGCACGCATGCCGGCGTCAACGTCGCCCGCCCGAGACGCGCGAGCGGAACAATTCCGTGATACCGACTTCGCGCGGGCCGGGGACCAGCTCGAAGCTTTCGCCGGCGCACAGCGTGCCGGGCACCCGAACCGCCAGGTAAAAACCGCACCAGGCGTTCGCGACCATCAACTTCGAGGCCTGGCCGAAGCCCATCACCGCGTTGAACTTGAAACACGGGAAACGCGGCTCGCTCACCGCGAGCTCGCAGTCAGCGAAGCGCAGCACGTCGCCGATCCAGACGCCGGTTTCGAGCAGGCCCTGCAGCGTTAGGTTCTCGCCCATCGAACCGGGTGGCAGCAGCTCGTCCCACGCCGCCACCTTGGCCTGCGCGCGCACCGTCTTCCAGAAGCCGTAGTGCTCAGCCGGGTAGGCGTAGACCGCCTTGCTCAAGCCGCCGTGCACCGAGAGGTCAGCCTGCTCGTCGCCGGCCAGGCCCATCGCCCCCACCTCGAGCGGGCCGACCACGCCGCGCTTGACGATGCCGCTCATCACCTCGCGCCCGTCGATGGTGAGCGGGCGCGCGGCGGCGATGTTCAGGCTGACCAGGGCGGTGGGCATCGCATTCAGGCGGCCGCGGCCTTGTAGCCACGGTGCCCGGCCGCCACGCGGCGCCCCTTCGGCCCGCCGACCCATTCGACGAACAGCTTGGCCGCAGGGTGGTTGGCGCGGAACGGGCGCATCACGTGCACTTCTTCGACGAGCAAGGGGTCGGCATCGACCAGGATCGCGAGCGGCGCGCCGCCCTGCGCGGCCCACACGCCGCGTTCGACCAGCGCGTAGGCGTTGCGCGCGCGCGCCTGGCCGGCCAGGCTGCTGGCAGGGTCGGCCATCGTGTACCAAGGCGCGGCCGGAGCCGCCTTGGCCGCACGCCACATCGACTGCTCGGCGACATGGCTGCCAGAACCGTCGTTGGCCGAGATGAACGTGAGCAGGCCCGGCGCAGCACTTGCCATGTCACGCAGCTGAAGCAGCGCTTGCGCCACGTCTTTGCCGCCGGCGATGCCCGCCGGGTCACGCGCTTTGCCACGGACGGCCGGGCCGACGATCACGAATTCGCCGCGCGCGACGCCACGGCGGTCGTGCACCAGGGTTTGTTTTTCGAGCTTGCCCTCGGCCTCGGGCGCATTGCAAAGCCCCGCGTCGAGTTCGCCCCTCTCGAGCGCGGCCAGCAAAGGCAGCGCGGGGCTGCGCACCAGTTGAACGGCGACCCCGGTGTCGCGCGCGAACGCCTGTTGCAACGCCTGCGCCAGGCCGGAGTCCACCAGCGCGTTGTCCACGCCGAGACGCAGCGGGTCGTCCAGCGAGCGGCGTTGTTGGGCCCAGGCGGAAGGCAGCGGCGCAACGAGGCTGCCGAGCAAAATGAGGCGGCGAGAAGTCATGGCGCCGATTATTGCGTCGCGGCAAAAAAGCCCGCGCCGGGCAACTTCGGCAAGGCGCCGAAGGGCTTGCATAGACTCATGCGGGAATTGCATGACCCCCCGAATTCCGGTGGTTACCGCGACATTACACTCGGCCGACAATTCTTCGATCGAGCCGTCGCGGAGACGCCCGCGCCCCACCCGGGCCTTCGCGTGAAACCCGCCGTAACCCACCGGTTGCGGCGCGCCGGCCCAGCCGCCCAGTGGCATTGGGCAAGTCGTTTCAGGCCTGTCCTGCAGGCCGCGCCGGCTTGCCCAATCCCGCCTTTTGACTTCGATGATTGGAATCACCATGAACCGTCCCGTGCTGGAAGGGCTGCGCCTGAACGTCCCGGCCTACGTACACCACGCCCAGCTGATCGACTGGGTCGCCCGAATGGCCGCGCTGACCGAAGCGAAAGAGGTCTACTGGTGCGACGGCAGCACGGCCGAATACGACCGCCTGTGCGCGCAACTCGTCGCGGCCGGCACGTTCAAGAAGCTCAACCCCGAGCTGCGGCCCAACAGCTACCTTGCCTGCAGCAGCCCGAGCGACGTGGCGCGTGTCGAAGACCGCACCTTCATCTGCTCGGCCAAGCAGGAAGACGCCGGCCCGACCAACAACTGGATGGCTCCCGAGCAGATGCGCGCGCTGCTGCAGACCGGCCAGGCCGACGGCACACCGGCGCTCTTCAAAGGCAGCATGCGCGGCCGCACGATGTACGTGGTGCCGTTCTCGATGGGGCCGCTGGGCTCGCCGATCGCCCACATCGGCGTCGAGCTCTCCGACAGCGCCTACGTCGCTGTCAACATGCAGATCATGACCCGCATGGGCCGCAAGGTGCTCGACGTGCTCGGCACCGACGGCCACTTCGTGCCCTGCATCCACACCGTCGGTGCGCCGCTCGAAGCCGGGCACAAAGACGTGGCCTGGCCGTGCAACGACACCAAGTACATCGTGCACTACCCCGAAACGCAGGAAATCTGGAGCTACGGCTCGGGTTATGGCGGCAACGCGCTGCTGGGCAAGAAGTGCTTCGCACTGCGCATCGCGTCCACGATGGGGCGTGAGCAGGGCTGGCTCGCCGAGCACATGCTGATCCTCGGCGTGACATCGCCCGAGGGCAAGAAACACCACGTCGCCGCCGCGTTCCCGAGCGCCTGCGGCAAGACCAACTTCGCGATGCTGATCCCGCCCGCCGGCCTGGCCGGCTGGAAGGTCACGACCATCGGCGACGACATCGCCTGGATCAAGCCCAACGCCGACGGCCGCCTGTACGCCATCAACCCGGAAGCCGGTTATTTCGGCGTGGCCCCGGGAACCAACGACAAGACCAACTTCAACTGCATGGCCAGCCTGAAGCGCGACGTGATCTTCACCAACGTGGCGCTGACCGATGACGGCGACGTGTGGTGGGAAGGCATGACCGAGCAAGCCCCCGCCCACCTGATCGACTGGCAAGGCAAGGACTGGACGCCGGCGCTGGCGAAAGAAACCGGAGCCAAGGCGGCGCACCCGAACTCGCGCTTCACCGTGGCCGCGGCCAACAACCCGGCGCTCGACCCGGAATGGGACAACCCGGCGGGCGTGGCGATCGACGCCTTCATCTTCGGCGGCCGCCGCTCGACGACCGTGCCGCTCGTGACCGAAGCACGCAACTGGGTCGAAGGTGTCTACATGGCCGCCACCATGGGTTCCGAGACCACGGCAGCGATGGCCGGCGGCAACGGCGCCGTGCGCCGCGACCCGTTCGCGATGCTGCCGTTCATCGGCTACAACATGAGCGACTATTTCCAGCACTGGCTCGACATCGGTGCGAAGCTCACCGCCAGCGGCGCCAAGCTGCCGAAGATCTATTGCGTGAACTGGTTCCGCAAGGGCGACGACGGCCAGTTCGTCTGGCCGGGCTACGGCGAGAACATGCGCGTGCTGCAGTGGATGATGGAGCGGGTGGCGGGCACGGCCGGTGGCGTCGAGAACGCGTTCGGCACCACGCCGAGTTATAGCGACCTGAACTGGACCGGGCTCGACTTCAGCCGCGCCCAGTACGACACCGTCACCGGTTTCGACCGCGATGCATGGAAGGCCGAACTCGGCTTGCACGAGGCGCTGTTCCAGCAGCTCGCGCACCACTTGCCGGCAGAAATTCTGGCCAACAAGGCGAGCTTCGAAAAGCGCCTCGCGGCCTGAGTTTCGCGGCGCCCAAACGAAAGGCCGGCGTTGCCGGCCTTTTGCTTTTCAGCGCGGGCAGCTTCAGTCGTGCAAGACCGACGCCGGTGAGGGCAAGACGCGGCGGCCGGCCGAAGCCAGCACGGCTGCCGTCACCGAGGCGATGCCGCGGAGCAACTGGACCATCAGCGCGGCCGCAGCAACGGCGCCACGCGGCTCCTGCACCAAAGCGGGAATGCGGACTCTGAGCGTGGTCGGGGCAGTGTTCATGGCGGAATCCTTTCGGTGAAGGGTGACGGCCGATCAGCCGTGCAACCCTTCGTGGCGCGCCGCAGCGGCGTACAGGTCGGAAGCGAAGCCCGGGTCGGTCTTCGAGTACGAATAAGCCAGGTCACGGACCTTCTGGGCTTCCTGCGAGGCCTTGTCGGCCGCCGACAGCACCAGCGGCTGCGAGGTGAACCAGCTGCGCAGGGCCGCCGGGGCGATGCCGGCCAACGTGACCAGGGCATGGTGGCTGAAGCGGCTGCGTTGAACCTTCAGGTGCAGGGTGGTGGTGTTCATGGTGTGTTTCCTTCGATTTGATGTTGACCGGCGCAGGATGGTCCTGCGGTCTGGTCGTTGATTGACAAAAGGTCTCGAGTTAGCAAGTGCTCGCATTTACTCAGCTGCCGCGAACGCATGCTGCCCGAAGCTCCTTGGCGAGTTCGGGCCGTTTCGTTTCGTACATGGCCGCGAGGCTCAGCAACTCGCGCCGAGCACGGGCCCGGCCGACTTCTTCCAGCCATTTCCAGATCGAGGCGCCGATGCGGGCGACGAGGCCCGAACCTTGCGCGCCAGCCGGGGTCGAGATCGTTGGCAGAGGCGTGATCAAAGTGTTCATTCGGGTCTCCTTTCAGCGGTAGCACGGGGATTCCGCGCTTCGATGTCTGTACATTAGGGTTAACCCGCAATTTGCACCAGACACTGTTGTGAATCCTTGATATTCGCCCCGCTTATGCCTCCGACTACTGCGCTCAACTTCCGCACCCTCGACCTGAACCTGCTCCGCGTCTTCGACGTGGTGATGGCCGAGCGCAACCTCACGCGCGCCGCCGAACGCCTGTCGCTCACGCAGCCGGCGGTCAGCAAAGCGTTGAAGCGCCTGAAGGAATCCGTAGGTGAAGACTTGCTCTCACGCGCAGCGTTCGGCGTCAAACCCACGCCCCGGGCCGAGGCACTCTGGCCCGAAGTGCGCTCCGCGCTTGGCAACCTGCGCGCCGCGCTGGCGCCGGACCAGTTCAATCCGCAGACCGACGCGACGAGTTTCCGCATCGCGATGGCCGACGCGACCGCCGCAGCCTTCATGCCCACGCTGGTGGGGGAAATCGAAAAGACCAGCGCCCTGGTCGACCTGCGCATCCTGCCGCTGACCACCCGCGACCCTCGCCCGGTGCTCGAACGTGGCGATGCGGACGTGGCCATAGGCTCCTTTCCCGAAGCGCTGTCCGAACTGCGCGCGCTCGGCCAGGACGCCTCGTTCCACCACGAGCGCCTGGGCCAGAGCGACTACGTCTGCGTGATGCGCCAGGGCCACCCGCTCGCCAAGGGCACGCTCACGCTCGACGCCTACTGCGCAGCGCACCACCTGCTCGTGAGCCTTTCCGGCCGCGCCCACGGCCTGGCCGACCAGGCGCTCGCCGCGCTGAACCGCGAGCGCCGCATCGTGCTCACCGTGAACCAGTACTTCACCGCCGGCCGGGTGGTCGCCAACAGCAACCTGCTGACGGTGTTGCCGGCGTTTTTCGTCGAGTCGACCGGCTTTCGTGAAAAGGTCGTCACCCGGCCGCTGCCCTTCGGGCTGCCCAGCCTGTTCGTCGACATGCTGTGGCACCAGCGCCACGACCGCGCCAGCAGCCACCAGTGGCTGCGCAAGAACCTGCTCGACGCGGCCCGCTTCGCTTCGGAGTAAACGAAGCGCCCGGGTTCGGCGCACGGTCGCGCCACGGTTGACGGCACCGCCGACTTCTTGCATGCTCGCGGCAAAGTGGTCTAGACCACTTTGCCCACCGCCTGCCTGAAAGCCGCCGCCATGAACTCCAGCACCGACCTGAAT
>JANYFX010000648.1 GCA_025359585.1 Rhizobacter sp.
TTGCTTTGGCGCCGGTAGGCCCCAAGCCGATGATTATAAACGCTGCGCGTCGCCCGCCGACGCCCGCCTCAACCCCTAACGTCAGGCGATGTCGCGGTCTCGAACAGCAAGGCCGCCAGCACCGAGCGACCCTCGGCGAGCAGCACGTTGTAGGTGCGGCAGGCGGCGGCGGTGTCCATGGTCTCGATGCCGATGCGCCGCTCCATCAGCGGGCGCAACAGCGCCGGGCGCACAAAGCGGATCCTGCTGCCCGAGCCGAAGATCACCAACTCGGGCTTCATCTCGGCCAAGGCTGCGAAGTGCGCTTCGGTCAACGCGCCGAACTCGGCCACCGGCCAGTCCAGGACGGCGCCCCGCCACGGCACGAGCACGCTGCGGCGGTGCTCGGTGCCGTTGACGATCACGCCGCCGGGGCCGTGACGGGCGATGGCGTTCTGGCCTTCGATGCGATCCGCTTGCAGTTTCATGGGTGCGTAGGTGTCCGGTTGGGCGCTCTGGCCGGGCGCGCCGCCCTCGAGCGGCAAAACCCCTGTGGTTAAATTGTAGGTTTTGCAGCATCAGCCAGCTTCAGGAGTGCTTCTTTTGAAACCCGTCGTCAAGTCAGCCAAGCTCGCCAACGTGGCCTACGACATCCGCGGGCCGGTGCTGGAGAAGGCCCGCCAGATGGAAGAAGAGGGCCACAAGATCATCAAGCTGAACATCGGCAACGTGGCCGAGTTCGGCCTGGAGCCGCCCGACGAGATCGTGCAGGACATGATCCGCAACATCCCGCACGCGGCCGGCTACACCGACTCGAAAGGCCTGTTCGCGCCGCGCAAGGCGGTGGTGCACCGCACCCAGCAGCAGGGCGTGCGCGGCGTGACGCTGGACGACGTATACCTCGGCAACGGCGCCTCCGAGCTGATCGCGATGAGCATGAGCGCGCTGCTCAATGACGGCGACGAAGTGCTGATCCCGTCGCCCGACTTCCCGCTCTACACCGCCGTGGTCGGCCTCTCGGGCGGCAAGCCGGTGCACTACGTCTGCGATGAAGCCTCCGACTGGATGCCCGACGTGGCCGACATGAAGGCCAAGATCACGCCGCGCACCCGCGGCATCGTCGTCATCAACCCCAACAACCCGACCGGCGCGCTGTACCCGAACAGCGTGCTGCTCGAGATCATCGAACTCGCACGCCAGCACCAGCTGGTGATCTTCGCCGACGAGATCTACGACAAGACGGTCTACGACGACCACAAGCACACCAGCATGTCCTCGCTCGCCGACGACGTGCTGTTCGTGACCTACAACGGCCTGTCGAAGAACTACCGTTCCTGCGGCTACCGGGCGGGCTGGATGGTCGTCTCGGGCGAAAAACGGCATGCACGCGACTACATCGAGGGGCTCAACATGCTCTCGTCGCTGCGCCTGTGTGCCAACACGCCGGGGCAGCTCGCGATCCAGACCGCGCTGGGCGGCTACCAGAGCATCAACGACCTGGTCGCGCCGACCGGCCGCCTGTGCCGCCAGCGCGACCTGGCCTACGAGCTGCTGAGCGCGATCCCCGGCGTCAGCGTCGTCAAGCCGAAGGCCGCGCTCTACATGTTCCCGAAGCTCGACCCCAAGGTCTACCCGATCGCCGACGACCAGCAGTTCGCTTACGAGCTGCTGTCGGAGCAGAAGGTATTGATCGTGCAGGGCACCGGTTTCAACTGGAAGACGCCGGACCACTTCCGCATCGTCTTCCTGCCGAACTCCGATGACCTGACGGAGGCGATCGGCCGCATCGCGCGCTTCCTTGAGCACTACCGCAAACGCCATTCGCACTGATTCAATTGAGATTGCCGCAGAGGCACGCACCATGAAATCGATTCAAGTAGGCCTGCTGGGCATCGGCACCGTGGGCAGCGGCACGTTCAACGTGCTGCAACGCAACCAGGAAGAGATTCAGCGCCGGGCAGGGCGCGGCATTCGCGTGACCATGGTGGCCGACCTCGACACCGCGCGCGCCAAAGCCGTCGTCGGTGATTCGGCCCAGGTCGTCAGCGACGCGCGGCTCGTGATCGCCAACCCCGAGATCGACATCGTGATCGAGCTGATCGGCGGTTACGGCATTGCACGCACGCTGGTGATGGAGGCGATCGCCGCTGGCAAGCACGTCGTCACCGCCAACAAGGCGCTGCTCGCGGTGCACGGCACCGAGATCTTCGCGGCGGCGCGCGAGAAGGGCGTGGTCGTGGCCTTCGAAGCGGCTGTCGCCGGAGGCATTCCGATCATCAAGGC
>JANYFX010000679.1 GCA_025359585.1 Rhizobacter sp.
CGGTTTTCGCGAGCCAGAGTTTCGCGGTGGCGCTCTGCACCGCCATGCCGCCGCCGACCGAGAGCACCAAACCGCTCCAGTCGACGCTCGAGAAGTCGGCGTGATTGGCCATCGCCTGAAAAAGCGTGTTGACCGCCGGAAAGCTGTGGAAAGTCTCGCCCTTGAGTGCCTTGAACATGCCGGGCAAGTCGCGCGGGTTGGCGATCAGGATGTTGGCGCCGCCCATGCGCACGCCGAGCATCATGTTCGCGTTGAAACCGAAGATGTGATAGATCGGCAGCGCGCAAATCGTGACGAGTTGCTGGCCGGGCGGAATCTTCTTCAGCGCCGGCTGGTACCACGCCTCGGACTGCAGAATGTTGGCGACCAGGTTGCGGTGCAACAGCACCGCACCCTTGCTGACGCCAGTGGTGCCGCCGGTGTACTGCAGCACCGCGATGTCGTCGGGCCCGCCCTGAGCCGGCTTGAAGCTCTTGCCGCGGCCTTGCGAGAGCGCGTCGTTGAAGAGCACAGCGCCAGGCAGTTCGAAGGCCGGCACCATCTTCTTCACCTTGCGCACCATGTAGTTGACGATCATCGCTTTCGGGAAGCCGAGCATGTCACCCAGCGCCGTGAGAATGATCTTCTTCGTCGGCACGTTCGGCAGCACCTTCTGCAGCGTGGTCGCGAAGTTCTCGACCATGATGATGGCCTTGGCGCCCGAGTCTTTCAGCTGGTGTTCGAGCTCGCGCGGCGTGTACAGCGGGTTCACGTTCACCACCACGTAGCCGGCGCGCAGGATCGCGGCCACCGCCACCGGGTACTGCGGCACGTTGGGCATCATGATGGCGACACGGTCGCCCTTGTCGAGCCCCTGCGTCTGCAGGTAGGCTGCGAGCGCACGCGATGCGTCGTCGACCTGCGCGAAGGTGATGGCCTTGCCCATGAACTTGTAGGCCACACGCGCGCCGTACTTCTTGAAGCTCTCGTCGAGCAAGGCCACCAGCGAGGCGTATTGCTCCACGTCGATCTCGGCCGGCACGCCGGCGGGGTACTGCTTCAACCAGGTCTTTTCCATCAGGGGCTCCGTCAATCAGCGCGGATTTTGACGGAGCGCGGCCCCTGTCGGCCTAGGGTTTTTCGATACATGCATGCGCCCGCTCCCGCAAGTGCCGCGCAGCCGACGCGCCCTACTTGATCTGGCTTTCCTTGTAGTAGCCGCTGCCGATCAGCACCTCCTTCCAGTTCGAGACATCGACACTGACCGGCTTGAGCAGGTAGGAGGGCACGATCTTGACGCCGTTGTTGTAGGTCTTGGTGTCGTTGATCTCGGGCTTTCTGCCGCTGAGCATCGCGTCGATCATGGCGCCGGTGACCTTGGCCAGCTCGCGCGTGTCCTTGAACACCGTCGAGCTCTGCTCGCCGCGCAGCATCGACTTGACCGACGGCACTTCGGCGTCTTGCCCCGTCACCACCGGCATCGGCTGCTTCGGCGTGCCGTAGCCCACACCCTTGAGCGACGACAGGATGCCGATCGACAGGCCGTCGTAAGGCGACAGCACCGCGTCGACGCGGGCGTTGCCGTAGTACGCGCTCAGCAGGTTGTCCATGCGGGCCTGGGCCACGGCGCCGTCCCAGCGCAGCGTGCCGACCTTGGCCATGCCCAGCTGCTTGCTGCGCACGACGAGCTTGCCGCTGTCGAGGTAGGGCTTGAGCACCGAGATCGCGCCGTCGTAGAAGAAGAAGGCGTTGTTGTCGTCGGGCGAGCCGCCGAACAGTTCGATGTTGAACGGGCCTTTGCCTTCCTTGAGCTTGAGCATCTTCTCGATCGACTGCGCCTGCAGCACGCCGACCTGGAAGTTGTCGAAGGTGGCGTAGTAGTCGACGTTCTTCGAGCCCTTGATGAGCCGGTCGTAGGCGATGACCTTGATGCCCTTGTCGGCCGCCTTCTGCAGCACGTCGGACAGCGTGGTGCCGTCGATCGCGGCGATCACCAGCACCTTCGCGCCCTTGGTCACCATGTTCTCGATCTGCGCGAGCTGGTTCGGGATGTCGTCTTCGGCGTACTGCAGGTCGGTCTTGTAGCCCTTCTCCTTGAAGTACTTGACCATGTTGGCACCATCGGCGATCCAGCGTGCCGAGGACTTGGTCGGCATCGAGATCGCGATCGGCCCCTTGTCTTGCGCGTGGGCGAGCGGCGCGAGGCCGAGTGCGCCGATGGCAGCGGTAGCGAGCAGGGCCTTGAGGATGGTGCGTTTCATGGGGAAGTCTCCTGTTCGTTTTTGGCGCGCCGCCGCAGCGGCGCGCCTTTGTGGGCTCAGTGCGAAATCGACCGAATCAGTACTTGCGCTTCGGGAATTCCTTGGCCGCCACTTCCATCGGGAAGATGCCTTCTTCGGTCACGATGCGCTTGGGCACGCTCTTGCCGGCGACGATGTCCTTCGTTGCGCTCATCAGCTGCGGCCCGAGCAGCGGGCTGCATTCCACGCTCACGTTGAGCTTGCCGGCGATCATGGCTTCGAACGCGCCCTTCACGGCGTCGATCGAGATGATGGTGATGTCTTTCGCGGGCTTCATGCCGGCCTCTTCGATCGCCTGGATCGCGCCGATCGCCATGTCGTCGTTGTGCGCGTAGAGCACGTTGATCTTCTTGCCTTCGGCCTTCAGGAAAGCTTCCATCACTTCCTTGCCCTTGGCGCGGGTGAAATCACCGGTCTGCGAGCGGATGATCTTGAAGCGCGGGTCGGCCTTGATGACTTCTTCGAAGCCCTTCTTGCGGTCGATGGCCGGCGCCGAGCCGACCGTGCCCTGCAGCTCGACGATGTTCACGTCGCCGGTCGTGCCCTTCATCTTGTCGACCAGCCAGCGGCCGGCCTTGCGGCCTTCTTCGGTGAAGTCGGAGCCCATGAACGACACGTAGAGCGAGGTGTCCTTCGAGTTCACCGAGCGGTCGGTCAGCACGACCGGGATCTTCGCAGCCTTGGCTTCGAGCAGCACGGTGTCCCAGCCCGATTCGACGACCGGCGAGAACGCGATCACGTCGACCTTCTGCGCGATGAAAGCGCGGATCGCCTTGATCTGGTTTTCCTGCTTCTGCTGCGCGTCGGAGAACTTCAGCTCGATGCCCGCTTCCTTGGCAGAAGCCTTGATCGACTCGGTGTTGGCGGTGCGCCACTCACTTTCGGCGCCGACCTGGCTGAAGCCGAGCACGATCTTCTTCTGCGCCATGGCGGTGAGCGGCAAGGCGCTCGTGAAGGCGAGCGCGACGGCGGCGGTGAGCAGTGATCTTTTTTTCAATGTCATGGTTGTCTCCTTGTGGAAGGGGTCGAACGCCCATCGAATGGCCGCGCACATGCTGGCGCTGCTGGCTGAGCGAAGAGCCGCAGTCTATGAATTGTTCCGGTATCAATCCAATACTGATTTCGACATAATTGATATGGATCGTTGAATTCTGGAATACCCCATGACATTGCCCATGCCCTGGTTCATCCGGGCGCGCCTGAAAACACGCCAGTTGCTGCTGCTCGTGGCCCTGGCCGAAGAGGGCAACATCCACCGCGCGGCCAAGGTGCTGAGCATGACGCAGCCGGCCGCGTCGAAGCTGCTCAAGGACCTGGAAGACGTGCTCGAAGTGCCGCTCTTCGAGCGCCTGCCGCGGGGCATGCGGCCCACCTGGTACGGCGAGACGATGATCCGCCACGCGCGTGTGGCGCTCGCCAGCCTGAACCAGGCGCACGACGAGCTCACCGCACTGAAGGCCGGGCGCTTCGGGCAGGTCAGCGTGGGCGCGATCACGTCGCCGGGGCTGATGCTGCTGCCGCCCGCGGTGGCGCTGGTGAAGAAGGAGCAACCCAAGCTGCGCATCGCGCTCGAGATCGAAACCAGCGACGTGCTGCTGGAACGGCTCGCACAAGGCAAGCTCGACATCCTGGTGGCGCGCCTGTTCGCGCAGCACGACAAGTCACAGCTGCGCTACGAGCGCCTGACCGAAGAGCCGGTGTGCGCGGTGGCGCGGCCGGGCCACCCGATGATGGGCATGGCCGGGCTGACGCTGCGCGACGTGGTCGGCGCCGGCTGGATCGTGCCGCCGGCCGGCAGCGTATTGCGCCACCGCTTCGAGCTGATGTTCCAGGAAGACGGCATGGCCCCGCCGAGCAACGTGATCGAGACCGCCGCCCTGCTCTTCATCACACGCATGCTGCAGCAGAGCGACATGCTGGCGGTGCTGGCCGCCGACGCGGCGCGTTACTACGCGGCACACGGCATCGTCTCGGTGCTGCCGCTGGCGATGCCCTGCCACATGGACGACTTCGGCATCATCACGCGCACCGATCGGCTGGCCTCGCCGGCGGCGAATGTGATGATGAAAGCGCTGCGAACTTCGAGCCTTCCGATCTATGGCCGGCGGCTCGAAACCGAATGAGGTTTCTGCCGACATGCGCTCAAGACCAGCCCGCGTCGACCTTGAACTCCTGCGCGGTGCACATGGCCGCGTCGTCGGAAGCGAGGAACAACACCATGCGCGCGATGTCGCCGGGCTGCAGGCGGTCGGGCAGACACTGGTTGCGCTGCAGCTCGCGCTCGCCTTCGGCGTCGAGCCAGAGCGCGATCTGGCGCTCCGTCATCACCCAGCCGGGCGAGACGGTGTTGATGCGGATTCGGTCCTTGCCCAGCGCCGTGGCCAGGCCGCGCGTGAGGCCGTTGACCGACGACTTGGCGATGGCGTAACAAGGGTAGGCGCCACCCTTGGTCTGCCAGCCGGTCGAGCCGAGGTTGATCACCGAGCCGAAGCCCAGGCGCCGCATGCCGGGCACCACCGCCTGAATGGCGAAGAATGCGGGCCGTTCGTTGATCGCCATGCGCTCGTCGTAGTAGGCCGGCGTGACCGATTCGAGCGTGTGGCGGTCGTCGCTCGCCACGTTGTTGACGAGCGCGGCGAAGTCGCCCAGCGCAGCGCCTGCTTCGGTGACGGCGGCCTGCAGCGCGGCGATGTCACGCACATCGCAGACCCGCCACCACGGCGGTGTGTGGCCGGCTTCGGCCAGCTCTTGCGCGAGTCGGGCGGCGGCGGCTTCGGCCACGTCGATGAACGCCACTTTCGCGCCCTGTGCGGCGAAGGCGCCGACGATCGCCGCACCGATGCCGGTGGCGCCGCCGGTCACGAAGACGGCCCGGCCTCGCAGGCTCGGGTAGCTCGAAAGAACAGCGCCGGGCCGCACGCTTTTGTCAGCCACTTTGGAATTTGTCATCATTGCAATCTGTGTATGTCGCAGTCGTACATTTGAAGTTTTCTTTTATCAATATGCCCTGATACGATCCGCCGCGTCAAGGGCCCGGCCAGCGCGTCGCTCCCGCAGCGCAAAAACCACCGGCGGCCCCGATGCACAACACCCCCCACCCCGTCGTCTGGCTGCACTACGCGAAGCAACGCCTGGGCCTCGCGCCCACGCTCGGCGGCAGCGTCGCGGCCTGGCAGGTCGATCGCGCGCAAGGCCCGGTCGATCTCTGGCGCCCCTGGGACGGCGACACGCCCGACCTCTACAAACTCGCTTCGTTTGCGATGGTCCCGTGGTCGAACCGAATAAGCGGCGGCGGGTTCACGCACGATGGCCGGTTCCATCCGATGCGGCCGAACCGAAGCGGCGAGCCTTACCCGATCCACGGCGACGGCTGGTTGCAAGCTTGGCAGCTCACACAGCCGGCCGACGACACGCTGCGGATGACGCTCGAGTCGCACGGTTTCGACGGCGGTCCGCACGACTACGTGGCAACGCAAACTTTCAGGCTGGTCGAAAACGGGCTCGACCAGGCCGTGTCGGTGCGACACCTCGGCAATGCACCGCTGCCTTACGGCCTGGGCGTGCACCCGTGGTTTCCGCGAACGCCGCGCACGCGCATCACGGCGCCGGTTCAAGCTGTGTGGCTGAGCGGCGCCGACCCACTGCCCACGCGCCACACGGCCGACTTCCCACCGGGCTGGAACCTCGGCGAAGGGGCCGACGCAAACGGCAGCCTGATCGACAACGGCTACACCGGCTGGGGCGGCACGGCGTGCATCACCTGGCCCGAACGAAACCTGCAACTCGCGCTCGACATGCCGAACTTTGCACGCGACGGCGGCGCTGCTGAACACTGCTGTCTCGTCTACCGGCCACCAGTCGGGCCGGCGTTCTGCTTCGAGCCGATCACGCACCCGATCGACGCTTTCAACTTGGCCGGCACACCGGGCCTGCGCACGCTGGCGGCGGGGGAGTCGATGTCGCTCGAGATGCAGTGGCGGTTCGCGGCGCTGGCCGGTTCGGAGCAACGCTGAGGCGCACCGCGCTCTTCCGGCGTTGGCCCAACTGCGTCATCAATTCGTCCGCAGCCGTGTTCAGGGTCTCGCGCGAGAGTTTGTCGTCGTTGACCGCGCTCCCATCGACACCGCGCCGAACCAAGCCGTGTGCCCTGAGTCTGATCAAATGGGGTCGCCCGGCGAACGCCGGCAAACACCTTTGATATCGGGAACCTCTGATCATGATCGTCGAGCGCATCTGGACCGGCAACGCCTACCGCAACTACAACTACCTGATCGTCTGCCCCGAGAGTGGCGAGGCCCTCGCCATCGACCCGCTGGACCACCAGAAATGCCTGGCCGCGGCGAAGGCGAAGGATTGGCAGATCACGCAGATCCTCAACACCCACGAGCACCACGACCACACCGGCGGCAATGCGGCCGTGGTCGCGGCGACCGGCGCCAAGGTGATCGCGCACCACCGGTCGGGCGCGCGCATCGCCGGCGTGGACCGCGGCGTGAAGGCCGGCGACATCATCAAGGTCGGCAAGACCGTCGAGCTCGAGTGCCTGGACACGCCCGGCCACACGATGTGCCACATCTGCCTGCGCTCGCACACCGAGAGCCCGGCGCTGTTCTCGGGCGACACGCTGTTCAACGCCGGTGCCGGCAACTGCCACAACGGCGGCAACGCCGAAGACCTGTACACCACCTTCGCCGACCAGCTCGCGAAGCTGCCCGCAAACACGCGCGTGTATCCGGGCCACGACTACATCGAGAACAACCTGCGCTTCACGCTCGCGCGCGAGCCCGACAACGCCGCCGCGAAGGCGCTGTTGCCCGGCCTGACGGGGCACGACCCGGCGAATGCGCGCGTGACCACGATGCAGGAAGAGAAGCAGATCAACACCTTCTTGCGCCTGACCAGCGCGAGTGTCATCGCGGCGCTGCGCGAGGCTTTTCCCGATCTGCCGGAGAAGCCGGATGCGAAGACGGTGTTCGTGAAGTTGCGGGAGTTGCGGAACAAATGGTGAGCCAAAGGCGAACGGGTTACCAGATCCGCACCCGCTCCCCCGGCTCCAGATAAAGGCGCTGACCGGGTTTCACGTCGAAGGCTTCGTACCACGCGTCCATGTTGCGTACCGTCGAAACGCGGTAAGTCTCGGGCGCATGGTCGCTGGCGGCCTGCGCTCTCAGTGCGTCGTCACGGTACTTGCTGCGCCAGCTTCGTGCAAAGCCGATGAAGAACTGCCGGTCCTGCCGACGCACGGATTCCTTGTCGTTCGCCTCGGCGCCAAGCGTGCGGCGGTAGGCGTCGAAGGCTGAGACCAGGCCGCCCAGATCGGCCAGGTTTTCCGTCAACCCCAGCTTGCCATCGACTGCCACATCCGGAAACGGCCGGTAGCCGGAGAACTGGCGCACCAGTGCTTCGGTGGCTGCTTCATAGCGCGCCATGTCCTCGTCGCTCCACCAGCGATGCAGGCGGCCATCGGCCTCGTACTCCGCGCCCAGCGTGTCGACGAGGTGACTGACCTCGTGGCCGACGATCGCGCCGATGGCGCCGTAGTTCGCCGCGTCCGAGGCCGCCGGGTCGAACTTCGGCACCTGCAACAGCGCAGCGGCGAAGTTGTACGCGTTCTGGTTGAAAGCGAGCACGGCCCCAGGCCACTGCGGCGCGATGGACCATTCCTTCTGGTCCACGGGCTGCCCGAGCCGGGCGATGGCCTGGCGGGTGTCGCGCTGCGCGACTCGCCGAAGATTACCGAGGGCGTCGGACGGGTCGACCACCAGACGCGAATGGTCCTGCCATCGTTCGGGATAGCCGATGCCGAAGTACAGGCTTCTCAACTTGGCCAGCGCCGTCGCTCGGGTTGCAGGCGACATCCACGCCGCCATCTCGACACGCCGCGCGAAAGCCGAGACGACGTTGGCGACGATGACCTGAAGCCGTGCCTTGTGCTCGGGCGGGAAGTGGCGCTCGGTGTACATCTTTCCGATGGCGTCGCCCAGGGCAGACTGAGTCGCGTCCAAAGCACGCTGTGCACGCGCGCCGGGTTGCTCCCAGCCCGCGGCCGCACCGTGCAGGACCATGGCCTGGACTGACAGCGCCCGTGGCAGAACCTCGGCACAACGGCCGATCACACGAATGCGCAGATGGTCCTTCCACGCCTGCAGCGGCTGCGACGCGACCAACGCAGCTGCGCCTTTCACGGCGCTCGGCTGCCAGACGACGAAGGTCTGCTGCCGGGCCAATCCGGCGGCGGCGAAGAACGCGGTCCAATCCATGCCCGGCGCCTCACGCGCGAAGTCTGCACGCGTCCAGAGTGTGTCGGCGTTGTGTTCATCGGCCGATGCCTCGCGGGTGGCGTGACTGCGCGCGATCGCGGTTTCCAACACCATCACCGCTTCGGCCCTGCTGGCCGTCCTCGATGCGAGTCCGCTACCCTCGACACCAAGCCGTGCCAGCACGTCGCTGATCGCCGCCTGATACTGGACGCGCAGCGCCTGCATGCGCGGATCGGCATCGAGGTAGTGCTCGCGGTCCTGCAGCCCCAGGCCACCTTGCAGCAGGTAAGCGACGTGGAGTTTCTCGCCATGGTTGCCTGCCTGCACCGCCAACCCCAGGATGTGCGACGAGTCGTAGACGCCTGCGTTCATGGGGTCGACATCGGAACGAAGCTCGCTGCCCAGCAAGCGTGTCAAGCCCGCCTTGTCACGAACGCGATCGATGCGGTCCAGCAGTGGCTTCAAGGGCGTCATGCCCCGGGCCTCGATCGCGGCCTCGTTCAGATGCGCAGCGCGGAAGTCAGCCACCTTGCGCGCGTCCGAGCCCGGTGGCGCCGCGTTGGCGTCATCGAGCAGTTGGCCAACTTGCTGTCGCGTCCGCTCCGCGATCTCGCTGCGCGCGTTCCACAGCCTCTTGCCGGCGGGGATCTCGGTCGCCTTGAGCCAGCCGCCGTTGGCGTACGAGAAAAAATCATCGCCCGGCAAGGTTTCCGCGTCCACGGCAGCGTCGTCTGCCCACGCAGCACCGGCGGCTTGCACCGAGGACACGAGCCCGCATGCGAACGCGATGGTTAGAACGGCGGTGCCTGCAGATCGCAGGCGAGGGTTGGCGCGGAACAGTGGTCTGGTCATGGCATTCGAGTCGATCATGGGGTCGGCATGCGCGAGGGGCTGCGCCGTTCGTGTGGCAAGACCTCACGTTATGGATTCGGCCACTCGCTGTCGTGCCGTGCACCGACGCGTTTGGATCAATTTCAGACATCCGTCAGCTCACGCTTCCTTGTCGGCTGGAATGCTGATTCAATGCATCGTTCACAACACGATGTCCGAAAATGCCTGAACGCGCTGACACGATCGACGTGCTCTTCGTCATATCGCCGCACTCGTTGCTGCTCGACATTGCCGGGCCGGCCGAGGCGTTTCGAATGGCCAACCTGCACCGTGCAATCCTGCAACTGCCGCCTCGCTTTCGCCTGCGTTTCGCCGGGCCTTCGGCAACGCTGCGAACCTCCGTCGGGCTCGCGCTCGCCGACCTCGAGCCCTTGCCGACCCGTCTCGATTCGCCGACCTGGGTGGTGCTCGTCGGACAGCCGAACGCGCACGTCAACCAGGTCACACCGGCGATCACGGCCACAGCGCAATGGCTGAGCCGAACACTTCATCACCATCTGCTGAACGCCGACTCGCCGCATCGCCTCGTCACGGTCTGCTCGGGCGCCTTGCTCGCTGCACGCGCCGGGCTGCTCGGCAATCGCCGGTGCACGACCCACCACGATGTGCTCGATGCGCTGCGGGCGCTGGCGCGCGACTCGCAGGTGGTCGACAACCGCGTGTTCGTGGTCGACGGATCGGTCGCCTCGAGCGCCGGCGTCACGGCGGGAATCGATCTCGCGCTGCACCTGATCGCCGCGGAATGCGGCGAAGCCTTGGCGGCAAACATCGCGAAAGACATGGTGGTGTACCTCAGGCGATCGTCGCGTGACCCCGAGCTGTCACCGTTCCTTGGCCATCGCCGCCACACGCATGCCGCGGTCCACAAAGTGCAAGACGCCATCGGCGCAGAACCGGAGCGCGACTGGGACATGGCCTCGCTCGCTGGCGTCGGCCATGTCACCGAGCGTCATCTGCTGCGGCTGTTCGTGGACCATGCTGGCGCGTCACCGATGCAGTGCCTGCAGACGATCCGCCTCGAACGCGCGCGGCAGTCGCTCGAGCATGGCGCCAGCGTCATGGACGCAGCCGAGGTCTCGGGGTTCCGCTCGAGCCTGAACCTGCGGCGTGCGTGGAACAGGCAGTGGGGTGGCTCACCACGCGATGCGCGGCGCGCGGATTTGCGGGTCAAACTCACCTTGCGCTCGGACTCGTCCGAACGGCCGTCAATCTAGCCGTCGCGACGGCGCTGCGCGCCGCAAGCGCGCAACCGTCATTCGACCGTGACCGACTTTGCGAGGTTTCTCGGCTTGTCCACATCCGTCCCGCGCGCACACGCCGTGTGATACGCCAACAGCTGCAGCGGCACCACGTGCAGGATCGGCGACAGCGCGCCGTAGTGCTCCGGCATGCGGATCACATGCA
>JANYFX010000473.1 GCA_025359585.1 Rhizobacter sp.
AGTAGGTGGTCGGCGCGCCGTTCGCGCTGAAGTCGCGCGGCGGGTTGCTCACCGTGCTGGGCGGCGCCACCGGCCCGAGCGGGCCCGACTGTGCACGCGCCAGGCCTGGCGCCAGCACGGCGGCGCCCATCGCCACACCCATGTTGCGCAGCAGCTTGCGGCGCAAGATCGACTCGTCGGGATCGGCAACGGAAGTGTTTTCCTGCAGCATGTGTCGTCTCCATTTGTTGTGTTGAAAAGGCAAAAGGCGCCGTCGATGCGGCGCCCAAAATCATGCTACGCGCCTTGACCCGGTATGGCCAGTCGGGTCCGTGGGGCGCAAGGCGCGTCCGCCGCGCGCCTGTTCAGCTAGCGATACGTCGCGAGGTGGATGCTCGTCTCGGTGCTGCTGATGCCCTTCAGCAAACGAATACGCTCCAGCACCTTAGACAGGTCGCTCATGCTGTGTGCGCGCAACTCGGCGAGCAGGTCCCAGCGGCCATTGGTGTCGTGCAGCGCAGCCACGCCGGGCTCGCCGAGCAGCGCGGCGATCACGTGCCGCGTCTGGTTGCCTTCGACCTGCACGGCCATCCACGCGCTGATGTCGCTGGGCTGCGCGTCGGGCCGCAGTTGCACCGTGTAGCCGACTATCACGTGCCCGTCTTCGAGCTTGCGGATGCGGTTGGTGACGGTGCCGCGCGACACGCCGAGCTTGTGCGCAAGGGTGGCCACGCTCGCGCGGGCGTCCTTGCGCAACAGTGCGATCAGTTGTTGGTCGATGTGGTCCATGGCTGAATGGTTTTGTGCAAAACGTCAGTGAGGGTTGCCAGTTTGGCAGAAAGCCTCGCGTTACGACACATTCCTGCCGCTATTCATTGCCGGCGGCTCTCGCCACACTCCCTGCAACGAGATCACGAGACACCTGCATGAAAACGATCACCACCCTCGACACCCTGTTCCTCAGCGCGCCCGACGTGGCCGGCATCGTCCGCCGCAAAGGCGTCAAGGCTTGCTTGATCGGCATTGCCGACAACATCCACGCCGACTTCCTGCGCTGGGAAAGTTTCGACAAGTCGGCACGTGTCGCCGCCCATTCGAGCGTCGGCGTGATCGAGCTGATGCCGATCGCCGACGACCAGACCTTCGCGTTCAAGTACGTCAACGGCCACCCGAACAACACGCGCTTCGCCTTGCCGACCGTGATGGCCTTCGGCGTGCTCGCGGACGTGGCGACCGGCGTGCCGCGTTTGCTCAGCGAGTTGACTCTGAGCACCGCGCTGCGTACCGCCGCGATGTCGGCGCTCGGCGCGCGCACGCTGGCACGCAAGTCGTCGCGTTGTATGGCCTTGATCGGCAACGGCGCACAAAGCGAGTTCCAGGCGCTGGCGTTCCAGCACCTCGTCGGCATCCGTGAACTTCGCCTGTTCGACACTGACCTTGCAGCCACCGCCAAGCTCGTGCACAACCTTCGCAGCAGTGGCCTCGCGATCCGTGTCTGCAGCAACACCGCCGAAGCCGTGCGTGGCGCCGACATCGTGACCACCGTGACTGCGGACAAACGCAACGCCGTGATCATCTCGCCCGAGATGATCGAACCGGGCATGCACGTCAACGGCGTCGGCGGCGACTGCCCGGGCAAGACCGAGCTGCATGCCGACGTGCTGCGTGGCGCTTCGGTTTTCGTGGAGTACGAACCGCAGACGCGCATCGAGGGCGAAATCCAGCAACTGCCCGCCGACTTCCCGGTGACCGAGCTCTGGCAGGTACTTGCGGGCAATCGAGCGGGCCGCACCGGCGACGCGCAAGTGACGGTGTTCGACTCGGTCGGTTTCGCGCTCGAGGACTATGCGGTGCTGCGTTTCATGCGCGATGCGGCGCTCGAACTCGGTGTCGGCCAGCGCCTGGAACTGATCCCCGAATTGGCCGACCCGAAAGACCTGTTCGCGAGCCTAGCCGAGCAGCCGCAACGCGGCACCCACGATCGAAGCCGCGTCGACCTCGAAGTGCGCACGCAGGGCAGCCCGCGTGTCGCTGCGGCCAAAGCCGTCGGTGCCGAGCGTGACACAACGCCGGCCTGAAGGCAGGAACGCGCGGATCTGCTCGGGCACGGCGCGAACGTAGTCGGTCGCGATCACGATCGGGCCTTCGGTCGGTGCGAGTTGTGCTGTCACCCACGCGGTGCCCGGCTCGGCCTCGCCGTGGCGCCAGCGGCGTTCGCATTCGATGCCCTCGCGCGCGAGCTCGCTGAAGCTCGTCACGCTCCACACATCGGCGGCGACGCCATGTGAGGCAGCGAGGATGTCGGCGGCCTTGATCACTTCGCTGAGGATCGCACCGGCGCCCAGCAACTGCACACGCCGCTTCGACTCGATCGCCGCGGCTCGAAACTGGTACAGCCCGCGGATCACACCCGCATGGGCCGCGGCCGGCAACGACGGTTGCGCGACGTTCTCGTTCATCGCTGTCACGTAGTAAAAAACGTCGCGCTGTTCTTCGAGCATCTCGCGCATGCCGTGGTCGACGATCACCGCCAGTTCGCCCGCGAACGCCGGGTCATAGGCCTTGCAGTTCGGCACCGTCGCGGCGATCAGGTGGCTGGTGCCGTCCTGGTGTTGCAGGCCTTCGCCGCCGAGCGTGGTGCGGCCGGCCGTCGCGCCGATCAGGAAGCCGCGGGCGCGCTGGTCGGCGGCGGCCCAGATCAGGTCGCCGACACGCTGGAAGCCGAACATGCTGTAGTAGATGTAGAACGGCAGCATCGCCAGGCCGTGCGTCGAATACGACGTGGCCGCCGCCGTCCATGACGACAGTGCGCCGGCTTCGGTGATGCCTTCTTCCAGAATCTGCCCGCTCTTGTCTTCGCGGTAATACAGGATCGAGCCCGAGTCTTCGGGCTGGTAGAGCTGGCCGAAAGGCGCGTAGATGCCGACCTGCCGGAACAGGCTCGCCATGCCGAAGGTGCGCGCTTCGTCGGCGACGATCGGGACGATGTGCTTGCCGAGCGACTTGTCGCGCAGCAACTGCGACAACA